>DPKT01000275.1 GCA_003542385.1 Desulfomicrobium sp. | reverse complement strand
AAGTCGGGCCGCTGGCCCTGGAGTTCGCAGGCGGTCGGGTGACCATCGGCAGGCCCGGGCAGCCCAGAGTTTCCGCCGCGGTCACCGACGTGGCCGCGGTACCCTTCCACGCGCCGCTGCCCCCAATGCAGCGGCTCTGCACCATGGGTGCGGGCACGTGGTAGGCCAACCCCAACAGAAACGGAGCACACATGAACGTCAATTGTCTGGAAAAAGTCGTCGAATACGCCTCCATGCCCCTGCACGGCACCCTTTCGCGCAAGCTGCGCAAAGGCCTGAAGATCCAGATCAACGAAGGCAGGATCTACGAGAAGGCCGCGCTGTTCCTGGGGTCCGACTTCCTGCGCGTCACGGAAAAGGAGGACGGCCAGACCGTCAACACCTATTACGGCTGGGANNGAGGAGATCGCCTCCATCCGTACCTTCAGTTCTGAACCCGAGGAGTAGGCGTTCAGCCCGCCAGCCTGCGCAGGGCCGAGAGGAAGCGCGAGCGCAGCCTCTCGCCCAGCAGGGCGCGCTTGACGGGCGGGAGTTTGAGGAACCCGCCGACGAGTGCGCGCATGAATTCCTGGGTGCGGCTCTGCGGGTTGTCGAAGAGGAAGGTCTGGAAGGTGTCGCGTTCCAGGGCCTGGAGCATGACGCGCTCGAAGCTGTCTTCGGGGTGATGGACCCTGCTCGGGCGGGGATGGAGTTTGAGGGCCCCGGTGGGGCATTTCAGGGCGCAGACGCCGCAGCCGAGGCAGGACGGGTCGATCTGGGCTACTTTTGTGGGCGTCCGGGACTCTGCCCCGGGCGTCTTCGCACGCATGGTTGCGAAGGACACGGGGCAGGCCTTGGCGCACAGCCCGCAGCCGATGCACAGGTTCTCGTCCACCACGGCCACGAAGCTCGATGTGACGAGGATGCCCGTGTAGCCCGTGTCGCGCACGCCCTGCAGCAGGTTGCAGCAGCATCCGCAGCAGTGGCAGATGAAGCCCGCGTCGCGGCGCACGTTGTCCGCGGACAGGACCAGCCCCTCGTCGCGGGAGCGGGCCAGGATGTCGCGCATCTGCATCTTGTCGATGGGTTTGGCGAAACCGTTGCGGATGAGAAAGCGCGCCCCCGTGCCCATGGACGTGCAGGTCTCCATGGGCGTGGGGCAGGGCGCGTGCCCGAGGTGGTGCTTTTCGTGACGGCAGGAGCACAGGCCCAGGGAAAACTCCGTGTGCTCCTCGATCAGGGTCGAGGCCTTCTCGTAGTCGAGGATCTCGACATGCTCGTCCAGGGCCTCCTCGTGGGGCAGGGCGCGCATGACCGAGGTCCGCTGCCCGTCCCCGAAATTGGCGTGCAGAAAATCCTTCTCCCCGAACATGTAAGCCTGGAAGAGTTCGGCCCAGCGCGCCCGCGGCAGGTCCGGGCCCGTGCGCATCATGGTGAACTCGAAGAAGCCGATGACGATGGGGCTGACCATGTAGAGGTATTGGCGGCCGTCCCAGATGTCGAGGACCAGCCCCTTGGTGCACAGGCCTTCGATCATGGGCAGCAGGGCGGACTCGGGTTCGCCGAGCATGCGGGCGATGCGCGCGAGGCTGGATGGACGGTAGGGGAGTCGCGAGACGACCTCCGCCTCAGGCCTGGAATAGAGGGATTCCACCAGTTCCCGGAAGACCGGCGTCCAGGGCGTGCGCACCGGCGCCTGATCCAGGCGGCGGCCCAGCTTGCGGTAGATGTCCTTGCCGACGATGTGTCCCACGTGTCCTCTCCTTGCGATATTCCTTGGGGTGCACATCCATCGCCCGGCGGGGAAATGCAAGCCTCTTTGTCGCGCGTGGCGACACGGACGTTGACAAGCGCGCCGGAGTGGTTCAGAAATTGGTCCTACCAATTTTAGGGCTCAGGGCCATGTCCCGGAGCCGTCATCAGGGGGAACCATGTTGGAAGTGCTGGCCTTGTATCTTGTCGTGGGCGCCATCGCAGGAGTGCTGGCGGGTCTGCTGGGCATCGGCGGCGGGCTCGTCATCGTGCCCATGCTCGTGTTCTGCATGGAACTGCAGAGCCTTCCCAACGAACTCATCATGCATCTGGCCCTGGGCACCTCCATGGCCAGCATCGTCTTCACCTCGGTCTCGAGCTTCATGGCCCACCATCGGCGCGGCGCGGTGGAGTGGTCCGTGGTCCGGCGCGTTGTGGCCGGCATCCTGGTCGGCACGTTCCTGGGCACCTTCATCGCGGCGGGTCTGAGCACGGCCTGGCTCAAGGGCTTCTTCGTCGTCTTTCTCTACTTCGTCTGCTACCAGATGCTGTCCGGCAAGAAACCCAAGCCTTCCCGGCAGCTGCCGGGCATGGCCGGGATGTTCGGGGCCGGGAACGTCATCGGCGTGGTGTCGAGCCTGGTGGGCATCGGCGGCGGCACCTTGTCTGTGCCCTTCATGGTCTGGCACAACATCCCCATCCACAGGGCCATCGGCACCTCGGCGGCCATCGGCTTCCCCATCGCCGTGGCCGGGACCGTCGGGTACATCACCAACGGCTGGGGCGTGGAGAACCTGCCGCCCTTCTCTCTGGGCTACGTGTCCCTGACGGCCCTGGTGGCCATTGCGGTCATGAGCGTGCTGACGGCGCCGCTGGGCGTGCGCCTAGCCCACAGCCTGCCCGTGGACAAGCTGAAGCGTGCCTTCGCCGTGATACTATTCGTGGTCGGCACCAAGATGCTCTTTTCCCTGTTCTGAGCGGGATGGTCAGCGAGAGGAAAGCCGCCTGCCGACGGTCAGTACTTGTCCAGAATGGCCTGGTAGGTGCCGTCGGCCTTGATGCGCCGGAGTCCCTCGTCGAGCAGTTCCAGATAGTGCGGGACTTCGGGGCGGCGCTTGGAGAAGGCGACGAAAATCCTGCTCGGCTCACTCGGAAAGGCTGCCTGGATCTCGTCTTCCAGGTGCATTTCCCGCAGGTAAAGCCCTGCGGTTTTCTCGAACATGATGACCGCCTGCACTCGGCCGAGCCTGAGCATGTCGATGATCTGATCGTGCCTGTTGGCCCATACCCTGACGATCCCCTCGTGGTCGTGAAACAGGTTTCCGTACTCGTAGCCGCGGATCACGCCGACCCTTTCCCCGTCCTGCAGGGACCGGGGGTCCTGGGCTCGGAGGGGACTGCTCTTGTGGTGGTAGTAGTGCGCATGGGCCAGGAAAAGCATCTCCCTGCCCCACAGGAAGTCGTCTTCCCTCGAAGCCTCCCTGGCGACGTTGAAGCCTCCGACGTATTTCCCGCTTTTGACCTCATGCAGGACACGGGCATAGGGCAGGACTTCGAGAACGACCTCGACCCCGACGGACTTGAACGCCGCGGTCACGATTTCCACGGACATCCCCGTTCCATCGGGGTTGGCGTAAGGCTCCCAGGCGTCCTCCACGGCCAGCGTGAGAGCGCAGGCCCCGAGCGGGGGCAGGGACAGGGCAAGGAACATGGCGAAGCAGATTATTTTCTTCATGGGTGCGCAGGGATTGATCCTCAGTATGGATGATTACCCGTAAATGTCCTTTTCTCGTGCGTCCAGATTGAAATGCGCCGTCTACATGTACCAGCGCCAGCTCTGGCCGGCCCGGAACAGCTCCTTCAGCGTGAGGGGGGGGGTCCGGGCGATTTTTTTGGCCAGGTAGACGAAGAGGTAGGCCGTCTGCAGGGCGTCGCCCAGGGCGTCGTGGGCCATGAAACGGGGCAGGTCGAACTCCTCGGCCAGGTCCGTCAGGACGTAGGAGATGTTCAGGCTGAAGCGCTCGTAGTGGGACGGGCTGCGTTTCTCGCGCCAGAGCATGGCCATGCGCATGGTGTCCAGGCAGGGGTTGGCCAGGGGCTGGCCGTGGTGTCTGCGGCAGGCGCGGTTCAGGAAGGACATGTCCAGGCCGATGTGGTGCCCGACGATGAGGGTGCCTTTGCAGAACTCGACGAGCCCGGGCAGGACCTGCTCCACGGGCGGGGCCTCGGCGATGGCCTCGGGTGTGATGCGGTGGATGAGGGTGCTGACCTTGGGCAGGGGAATGCTCGGCCGCACCAGGCAGGAGAAGCTCTCACCCGGCACGATGGCCAGGCCCCGCACACGCACGGCCCCGACGGACACGATCTCCTCCTTGCGGGCCGAGAGGCCCGTCAGCTCCGTGTCGAGCACCGTGTAGACGTAGTCGGTCAGAGGGCGGTTCTGGTCCAGTTCCCGGCAGAGGCGGTTGTTCTCGTCCAGAGCGGGCAGGTTCGAGGCTTCCGGGGCGAGGCCCAGCAGGCGGCGCAAACGGTCCATGGCGGAGGTCATGTCCGTCACCCCATGTTCAGGCGGAAGGTTTCGCGCAGCACGCCGTGCAGGGCGGTGATGACCCCGAAGGCCTCGCGCAGGGTGCGCTTTTCGAGGGACGAGAGGGTGCCGGGGTCGATGCGGTTGTCGGGTTTCTCGTCGGCCTCCATCTGTTCGAGTTGGTGCATGAGCCGGGCGTGGAGCAGGAACTCGAAGGCCTCCCGCGCCTCGTGGTACAGGTCGCGGGAGAGGTGCCCGGCCTGGTGCAGGAGGTCGAGCCTGGTCAGGGTGCCGGTCTCGCGGATGCCGTGATAGAGGGACATGACGCGGGCGAAGTCCATGAAGGGCAGAAGCCCGCGGGCCTTGATGTCCAGGGTGTTCCTGTGCTCCCCGTCCTTCTCGACCATGAAGTTCTTGAAGAAGGTCAGGGGCGGGCGGGCGTTCAGGCAGTCTGCCGCCAGGTAGCGCAGGAAGAGGTCCTTGCCGGCGCAGGCGCTGGTTACGTGCTGGCGCAGGTTCTCGGCCAGGTCCTTGTGGCCGCAGACGCCGCGGAAGTCGAAGAAGACGGAGCTTGCCAGCACGCGCTGGGGCTCCGGCGCGGCGACCCATGTGTCGACCCGTCCCTTCCAGGCGTCCAGGGTGCCCCGCCAGACGGGGTTGGAGGCCATCATGTCGCCGGGGCAGCGCGGGAAGCCGCAGTTGATGAGATGTCCGACCATGCGCTCCGTGAAGGCCGAGAAATACGTCTCCGCCGCCCGCTCCAGGAAATCCACCCCGCAGTTCTCGATGATCAGGGCGTTGTCCTGGTCCGTGGCGAAGGTCTGCTCGCGACGGCCCTCGCTGCCCATGAGCAGCAGGCAGAACTTGACCGGCGGCGGGCCCAGTTCGCGCAGCATGAGTTCGATGAGGCGCGTGATGATCTGGTCGTTCAGGATGGCGATCATGCGCGTGATGTTGCCGGCCTTGGCCCCCTGTTGGACCAGGGTGCGGATGACCGGGGTGATGCTGTCGTGCAGGGGGTAGAGGCCGGCGATGGTCGTGCGCGAGGCGATCTCCCGGAACACGGACATGGGCGAGCGGCCCTGCAGGAGCATGATGTCGTGGGAGCTGATGACGCCCTGCACCTTGTCGTGGCTCTTGACCACGAGGTGGTGGATGTTCCGGGACATCATGGTCATCAGGGCGTCGAAGCAGACGGCCGAGGCGTCGATGCTCTCCACGGGCGTGGACATGATGGTCTCGGCCGGGGCCTGCAGGTCGAGGCCCAGGGCCATGGCCTTGCGCAGGTCCGTGTCGGTGACGATGCCGCAGATCTCGCCGGAGGGTTCGCGGAAGAGGAGGGAGCCGGTGTTGTGGCGGATCATCTCCCTGGCCGCGGCCTGGATGCTCAGGCCGAAGGGCACGCTGACGGGTTCGCGGCTGACCAGGCCGCCCACGGGGTTGCTGAAGAGGTGCAGGCTGTGGTCCTCATGCTGGGCCGCGGGCTTGCAGCGCATCTCCTCGAAGGCCTTGGACAGGAAGGTGTCGGCGAAGGACTTGAGGTAGAAGCGGGGGATGGCGGGGTTGAGGTGCACGGCCTCGAAGAACTTTTCGCGCGGGATCTTGATGAGGAAGGTGTCCTCGACGGTCTCGGCATCCAGGGCCGCCTTCTCGCCGTTGAACAGGGACAGGGCGCCCAGGGACGCCCCGTCGGTGCGGATGTCCACCAGGACGCCCTCGTCTTCGTGAAAGAGGCGGATGGCCCCCTTCTGGATCAGGTAGAGCCCGTCCACCTCGCTCACCCC
>DPKT01000044.1 GCA_003542385.1 Desulfomicrobium sp. | reverse complement strand
CACGGGCAGCTGCAGGTCGTGCAGGGCCAGGAAAAGGGCCCAGCACGCGGACCAGGCCAGCAGCGCCGGCAGGGGCCAGGGCAGGGCAAAGGCCCGCCCGGGGGGGGGGCCGCTTGGAGCGGATTTGGTGGGAGTTCGTGCGGCCATGTCGGTCTCGGGGATGCGGAGCGTGTTCGCGCGGACTGTGCGGGAAAAGCGGGCAAAAGAAAAGCTGCCGCGAGCCGTCGCTCTTTGCGGTTGTGGTTTCCGGGCTTTTGTGCTGATGTGCCGCGCCATGAAATGCGACGAAACATCACCCCAGGACGACTTGGCCCGGGCCCGCGCCACGCGCAGTCCCCTGCGCAAACTCTACTACTGGACCCTGCACTGGGCTGCCACGCCCTACGCCCTGCCGGCGCTGGTGATCCTGTCCTTTGCCGAGAGCTCCTTCTTCCCCGTGCCGCCGGATGTCCTGCTCATCGCCCTGTGCTTCTGCAACCCGCGCCGGTGGTTCAGCCTGGCCGCGTGGTGCACGGTCGCCTCGGTTGCCGGCGGCCTGCTGGGCTACTTCATCGGCTGGGGGCTGTGGGAAGCCGTCGGCCTGCCCATCGTGCGCATGTACCACGGCGAGGCCGTGGTCGAGTCCGTGCGGATCTGGTACGAGAATTACGGCTTCTTCGGCGTGCTCATCGCGGCGGTCACGCCCATCCCCTACAAGGTCTTCACCATCGCCTCGGGCATGATGCGCTTCGATCTGACGCAGTTCGTCCTGGCTTCGGTCCTGGGGCGGGCCATGCGCTTCTTTCTCGTGGCGGGGCTCATCCGCATGTTCGGCGCGCGCATCAAGCCTTTCATGGAGCGCCATTTCGAGCTTGCCGCCACGGCTCTCGTGGCCCTGGCCATTCTCGGCTTCGCCGCCATCAAGTATCTGTGATTGCGCCGTCCGCAGCCGCGGACGGCCCCGTCAATCGTCTTCCAGCGGCCAGATTTTCGTCATGGTCCGCAGGCTCTTGCTCTCCACCCAGTCCGCGGTCGTCGCCGCGTATTCCGCGAAGTGCGGCGTGGCGCGGTGCACGTCGTGAAAGGTTCCGCTGTCGACGTACGACTCGTAGAGCGTGAATCGGGTCGGGTCGGCCGGGTCCTGCAGGATGTCGAAGCCCAGGCATCCCTCCTCCAAGGTCAGTGAATTGTTTCCCTGGCGGATGACCGCCTCCCGGAACTGCTCGATGAAATCCCTTTTGACGGTAATGTCGACAATGACGACGAACATGAGCGGCCTCCTGCGGGGTGCGCGGTGAAATTTCGCGGACGCCGACCGGCGCCCATGCGCCGTGCTAGCTGATATGCGCCGCGGCAGGCAAGGAGGAGCTTTGGCCGTCCAGCTTGTCCGGCATCCGGGGTGCCACAGGAGGAATATCCGTGTTCTGAACTTTTTAAAACAAATTTATATAGTTGAGTGAAAATGAAAAGTCGCCGGATGCTTCGCCGACAGGCTATTCGTTGACAGGAAGGAGGGAGCGGGGTTAGTCGCAATTTTATTAGTTATGTCTAATTTCTGATAAGCCAGGCAAAGCGCTGTATAGTGATGACATGAAGGATTCAGCGATCATGTCATGAATCCTGGTGATCAAGTTTGGCTTTAAATGTTAGAAATAACTAATTAAAGGAGGGACTCGATGAATACGGATGTTCGAAGCACCTTGGAGTGCGGCACAGGCTGCCGGGCATCGGGGAACGTGCGTGATCACGGGTCGGACGGGGCGCCAGCTCCCTGGGGCACATGCCCGTCGGAGAAGTGTTCGCCCGAGTGCCCGTCGTTCGACCTCTGCCGGAAGCGTATCCTCATCGTCGGCGGCCCGGGACGCATGGAGGACGCCTACAGGCGATTCATCGAGGAGCGTGGCGGGGTCTTCGAATACCATGACGGCCGGCTGCGCGGCGGCGTCAAGGGGCTCGAAAGCCGCTTCCTCCGCGCCGACGTGGTGCTGTGCCCCGTGAACTGCAACAGCCACGCGGCCTGTCTTCTGGTCAAGAACATGGGAAAGAAACACAACAAGCCCGTGCACATGCTGCCGGGTTTCGGTCTGGCCACGGTGTCACGCGCCGTGGCCGCAAGCGCCGGCTGAAATAAGGAGGGGATATGTGCTTCAAACTGGACAACGGTTCGGAACTCTTTTCGATTCAGGACATGCACCGGCTGCGCAAGGCGTCGAGCGGGGTCATGGGCTCGCGATCGTGGGCCGCGCGCCCGCAGGGCGAAGACGGGGACGGGTCGTGCCCCGGCGGGGGAGGGGGGATGTGCTCGTGCACGGTCAAGTGCGCGAAGTGCCGCTGCCAGTCCGAATTCGGAAAATGAGAAGGGGAATCCATGCAAACGTCGGCCAACGAGAATGTTCGTCTGGAAATTTCCGCAGCCGTCCTGACGCGCCTGCTGACACATGGGCATCTCAGGGCGTCGGAGCTGCGCTGCCTGGATTGCGGCTCCATGCACTGCCTGGTGCGGACGTGTCTGAAGCGGTGCGCCTGGAACACGCCCTGCTGCCGGAATAACGGGCTCTGCCCCTGCAAGGATGAGGAAAAAAGCGGTGGACATCTGTCATGATCCGGCTTTGCGACCCCGGTGTTCCACGCGCGGGACGCCGCGCTCTGAGGCGGGTGTGAGCCGGGAGGGTGCGGGCCTGCTCTCGCGTGTCGGGATCGTTGGGAGGGTCGGCCTGATGCTGTTCATGACGGCCATCCTGCCCATGGCGGGTGCCCTCGTGCTGCTCGAGGCGGGCGTGGTGGACGACCCCAGGGCCATGCTCGGCATGGCCCTGGCCCTGGGTCTGGGGCTCCTGGCGCCGGTCAGCCGCGTCTGCGCCTCCATCGTCGTCCTGGGGGATTTGCGGGCCCTGAACCGGTTCTGTTCGGAGATCCGCCAGGGCCGCTACGGGACCAGGCTTTCCGTGGGACTGGAAGGCGACGACGAGCACGAGATGCTGCGCCTCAAACGCAACATGAACTGGATGGCCCACCACATCCATGCCCAGACCAGGTCCCTGCGCGCCCGCCTCGACGAAAGCGACCTGCGCACGCGCTTCTACGAGGAGATGTCGTACCGGGACCCGCTGACCGGGCTGCACAACCGCCGGTATTTCGAACGCTTCCTGTCCGATGTGCTGCGCGGGCCGTCCCTGGGGCGGGGCGTGTTTCTCGCCCTCGTGGACTGCGACCGGTTCAAGCGGGTCAACGACACCCGCGGTCATCAGGCCGGGGACGACGTGCTGGCCTGCCTGGGCGAGGTCATCCGGGATTCGGTGCGCGAAAGCACGGACGTAGGGTTTCGTTTCGGCGGCGACGAGTTCGGGGTCGTGTTCCGCGATATCGATCACGCGGACTGCCTGAAGGCCTGCGACAGGATCCGCTGCCGGTTTGCCGCCGCCAACGGGTACGGGTGCACCGTGTCCATCGGCCTGGGGGCCTGGACCGCCGACATGGGGCCGGAAGTCCCTGCCCTGGTCCGCGCCTGCGACGCGTGCCTCTACCGGGCCAAGGGCCTCGGCGGGGACCATGTCGTCTCCGCACGGTCCGCCGCCTTTGTCCAGGCTGACGGCGTTTCCGCCCCTCCGTACTGACAGGGCGTCCGCCCTCTTCGTTCACGTCCACACTCTCACATCAAGGTCATCATGTTCGACGCAAACATTCACGTGCCGTGCTCGGGCCTGTCCGGAGGGGCCGCGCCCTGTTCACGGCTGGTCCTCAACCTTCATCAGCTGGCCGAGTCCCTGGGGCGCGCCGTGGACGCCAAGGATGCCTGGACCTGCTCCCATTCGGAAGAGGTCGCGGTCATCAGCCGCATGCTGGCCCTGCACATGGGGCTCACCCCGGCCAAGGCCGAAATGGTTCACCTGGCCGGACATCTGCACGACATCGGCAAGATCGGCGTCCCCGACGCCATCCTGCAGAAGCGCGGCCCCCTCGACCCGGACGAGTTCGAGGTCATCAAGCGCCACCCCGTCATCGGCGAGTCCATCGTCCTGCCGGTCAAGGCCCTGGGCGGGCGCGAAGGCGTGGCGCGGATGATCCGCCATCACCATGAGCGCTACGACGGCCGGGGCTACCCAGACGGCCTGAGCCGGGGCGACATTCCGCTCGGCGCACGCATCCTGGCCGTGGCGGACAGCCTTTCGGCCATGATGCAGGAGCGGCCCTACAAGGCGGCCATGAACTTCTCCCACGCCGAGTCCGAAATCCACGCCCAGTCGGGGAGGATGTACGATCCGCTGGTCGTGGACGCCTTCCGCACGGCCAGGTCGCACATCCTGTCGTGGATGGACGAGGCGCGCTCCATTCCGTGCCCGCGCGTCGGCTGACACCCCGTACACGCGCGGGCTCGCGGCGATCTTTACCCAGCTTCACGAAACTTTACGTTCCGGGCCCCTGAATGGGTCCGTGGGTTGCTGCCGCTTACGGGCAGGAAGGGATGGCCCGACGTGGGCCTTCTCTTCCGTCCGTGAACCTCTGACAAGGGAGTCAGTCATGATCAGCGGTATAGACTCGTCTGGGTTCTCCCAGAGCATGGCGTCCATTTGGGGCGGCAGGTCCAGGCCCGACCCGTCCAGGATGGCGCAGGAACTATTTTCCTCCACGGATGCCGACGGCAGCGGCGCCATTGACCAGGAGGAGCTGAAGACGGCCCTCGCCGCCAAATCCAGTGACGGGCGGGGACCCGACGCCGGGGAGTTGTTCGCCGCCCTGGACGCCGACGGTGACGGCCTCGTGACCGAGGACGAGCACGAGGACGGCCTGGCCGCGCTGCACAAGGATCTGGCCCAGGCCAGCCTGATGACGAATCTCGGCATGAGCGCCTCGTCGCTGGCTCGGGAACTTTTTGCGCAGACGGATGCCGACGGGGACGGGAACATCACCGAAGAGGAACTGGCGGCGGCCGTCGCCGCCAAAAACGGGGCCGGGGGCGGGAACGTGGACGCGGCCGGGCTGTTCGCCGCCCTGGACGCCGATGGCGACGGGCTGGTGACCGCGGCCGAGCATTCTGACGGGCTGGAGTCCCTCCGGACAGACAGTGCCGACAAGCCCATGAGTGGAGGGCAGATGCCGCCTGCGGGCGGAGGGCAGGAAACCTTCGATGCAGCTGACACCAACCAGGACGGCGTGGTGGATGCGACGGAACTGGCCGCGGCGGTGGCTGAGCGGAACGAGGCCACCGGCGCCGATGTCGATGCGGACGAGGTTCTGCAGTCCCTCGATACGGACGGGGACGGCCTCGTCTCGGCGGCCGAGTTTTC
>DPKT01000244.1 GCA_003542385.1 Desulfomicrobium sp. | reverse complement strand
GGCAACACTTATTCACGGATTCAGGGTTTCTGATAACGTTCGAATCGTTGAATCCGCCTTCGAGTTGAAAGGGATCGGCAATTCAGTGTGGCTGCCCGGTGTTGTGAGTCGCAAGAAACAGGTTGTTCCTGGTTTGTTGAGGGCTTTCGAGGGGGATGGGGCGCAATAGTGACCTGTCTTCACAATAGCGGACACGTTTGTTTCCCAAAATGGTGACCTGCTTCGTCAGTCCGGGTTATCGAAAGTTTCTGAACAAGAAAATGCGGCAGGTCTCCCTGTGACGCATCTTCTCGCCAGGGCCGGTTAATGGCTCCTTGAGCCTGCACGGGCATGCGGGCTTGCATCTTGAATCTTGAATTTCCAGAAATCCAAAATCTCATCCTATTTCATCCAAATCTCATACACTCGATCATGCATCCCGATATCGATAGAGTGGGGGGCCTTGGGTTTGCCTTGCAGTGCATGGATGTGAATGGAAGGGCAAGAGGGCGGTCGTGGTCAGGCGGGCGTGATTCAGCTCACCCGACTGAGTCGAAGGCGGTCCGGGCTTCAGGAGTAGCGGGTCAGGATGTCGCGGAAGCGCGTTTCGGACTCCAGGAAGGCGTCGACCACGGCGGGGTCGAAATGCACCCCGCGTCCTTGCGTGATGATCTCGACGGCCTCTTCGTGGGTCATGGCTTCCTTGTAGACCCGCTTTGTCACGAGGGCGTCGTACACGTCGGCAAGGGCCATGAGCCTGCCGCCGAGGGGGATCTCCTCGCCGGCAAGGCCGTAGGGATAGCCCGAGCCGTCCCATTTTTCGTGGTGGGACACGGCAATGTCCCTGGCCAGGGCCAGAAAGGACTGCTCGGCGCCATGCGTGGTGTGGCGCGCGGCGTCGGCCAGGGTGTCCGCCCCGAGGATGGTGTGCCGCTGCATCTCGGTGAACTCTTCGTCCGTGAGGCGGTCCGGCTTGAGGAGGATGCTGTCGGCGATGCCGACTTTGCCGATGTCGTGCAGGGGGGCGCACTTGTAGAGCAGTTCGATGGTGACCGGGGTGAGCACGTTCCTGTACTTGGGTTGCCGGGCCAAGCGTTGGGCCAGGGCCCGTACGTACTCCTGCGTGCGTCGGATGTGGCCCCCGGTTTCCGGGTCCCGGGTTTCGGCCAGGGACGTGAGGCCCAGTATGATCGCGTCCTGGGTATGGAGAAGCTGCTGGCTGCGGATGCGCAGTTTGTGCTCCTCGATGCCGTATTTGATCAGGCTCAGGACGGCCAGGTTGAGGACGAGGACGAACACCGCCGGCAGCGGGGAGAGCCAGTAGCCCGGAACGTCGAGGAGCCAGAGGCTCGCGCTCCATAAGCCCAGGCTCCCGGCGACCAGGCCTGCGACGCAGGTCAGCGGCCCGCCGATGATGATGAGCAGCGTCGAAAGGACGCCGAGAACCATGACGGAAACCGCCTCCGCGCCCACGGCCCAGGAGGGGCGGCGAAGAAAATCGTTCTGCAGGATGTTGTCGAGGGCGGTGGCGTGGATCTCTATGCCTGGAAAGGAGCGGTCCAGCGGGGTGACGTGATTGTCGCCGAGGCCCGCGGCCGTCGGCCCGACGATGGCGACGCGCCCGGACAGGTCCGGCAGGGGGCCTTCCAGGATTTCCGCCGCGGAGATGGTCTCGAATGTGCCGCTCGGGCCGCGGAAGCGCAGCAGCATGTTCCCCCGGTCGTCAGTGTGGATGCGGTTTCTGCCGAGCTGAACGAAACCGCCGTCCTGATCGTTGCCCAGCACGGCGTCCTTGCCTTCCGCGAGGCGGACCATGGCCAGGGTGAGGCCGGGCAGAAGGTTCGATTCGTGGAGCGCCATGAGGGGAACGCGGCGGATCGCGCCGTCGAGGTCGTGCGCGGCGTTGATGAAACCGCCCGACACGGCTGTCCGGGCCAGGGCCGGCAGTGCGCAGATCACCGACTGCGCTTCATGCAGACGAAAGGACGGCGGGACTATGGCATCGGTCTGCAGGGGCCGCAGGATGCAGGGGCACTGCTCCGCGGTCGGAGAGAACAGGAGCTTGTAACCCAGCACCGTGGGCACGCTTGCCAGGGATTGGGCCAGGGCGTGGTCGAAATCCACCTCGACCTGGGGCCTGCCGGCCATGGTTCTGGCGAGGTCCGGGGACTTGAGCAGGGATTCCAGGACGACACGGGGAGACGTCTGGTCCCGGTTGGAGAGCACGAGGTCAAGGACGACGTTCCTGACACCCGCCTCGCGCAGGCGCGAGATCACCCCGGCCAGGGTGACCCTCGGCCAGGGCCACTGGCCCAGGAGGTTCAAGGCCTTGTCATCGATGGACACGAGCACCGGGACAGGACCGGGCTCGCGCAACCTCGTCTGCGAGAAAAGCACGTCGAAGGCTTTGTGCTCAACGTGTACGTACAGATCCGGCCGGAAGATGCCTAGGAGCATCACGCAGACCGTGACGATGACGCCGGTTCCCAGCAGGTTGGCCAGGTCTCTTCTGCGGAGATGGTCCCCTTGGGGGCTCCCGCTGTCCTTCAACCACGCCATGTTCAGCGGACCAGGACTTCGACCCGGCGGTTGCGCGGTTCCGGCACTTCGTCCTCTGTCGGCACGAGGGGGTTGCCCTCGCCGTGGTAGGACGTCCGGATGATGTCCTTGGCGACGCCCATGTCCACGAGGATGGCGGACATGGCCTCGGCGCGTTCCATGGACAGCCGCTGGTTGGTCTCGGACGTGCCGACGCGGTCCGAATGGCCGTACACGCGGACGTCCGTCGAGCCGCGGCGGGCTATGGACGCGAGGATCCGAGCGGGCACCGGCCGGGACTCCGGAGTCAGGTCCGAGGTGCCTGTCCTGAAATAGAGGATGAAGGTCTCGACGGGCTCGGGCAGGGCCCTGAGCGCCCGGCCGTACGTGGTGTCGATTTCGTCCTGGTCCGCCACGCGCACAGGCTCAGGGGCCTTTGACGGGGCCGCCGCGGTGGTGCTCTGCCGGACCGCGTCGAGGGTCTGCGCGCCGGCATGGTTTCTGACCGTGACCTGTCCCACGGTCCCGTCCGGGTCCTCGATGAGGACGACGGTGGTGCCCTTGGCCGCGCAGCCCGTCAGGGCAAGACAGAAGAGGATAAGCAGCGCCTTCTTCATCGAGCTTCCTCCACACTGACCAGAAAGCGGGTGCCGTGGACGGCGATGACGGCGTCCGGGGTTTCGATGCGGATTTTTTCCGGGGCCAGGCGTCCGATGATTCCGGACATGTAGGCGAAGGAGCCCTTGATGAGCTTGATGGCTACGGCGAACAACCCGTTTTGGGGCTCAAAGGCGAAATCGTCGAGGTCCAGGCTGCTGGCGGGGCCCAGCGAGATCAGCGTGTCGTCTTCGAGCATGATGCCGGCGCTGCCGGTCGAATCCGTGGTCACGCTGTCGCCGACGTGGAGCGTGTCGCCGATCTTGGCCTCGATCTGAAGGCCGTCCCGCAGGATGGCCGCCTTGCCTTCGAGGGACTTGATGACCCCGACCGTAGACTGCCCCGCCTGGGCCGCGGCGACACCAAGCAGGAGGGTCAAGATGAAAAGGAGTATCGTTCTCATGAAACGCACCTTGTGAATGGATGATTCGTGTCCGACATATTCTGTACGACAAAAAATGAGTACATACAAGATCGAGGCTGACCCTTCCCAAGCATACGCGTATATATTCATGGTCGAGAGTTTTTGTCACCAATATGTTGTAAGATGGAGCACGGCGATTTCATCGGATTTTTGATTTCCTTGGGATCAGGGGAAGCCTGTCCCTACTTGAACTGCGATGGTTCCGGCCCGGCTTCAGTCCGGGCGGCAGGCGCCGAAGATGTCGAGGATCGTCTTGTCCAGATATGATTCCTCCCGGTACGTGAGAAACGCGGAATTGAAGGCCCGCGTGAGTTCGCTGATTTTCCTGTACGCAAGGTTAACGTCCCGGACATAGCCGTTCAAGGCCTCCCGGCCGCTGGTCCAGACTTCATCCTTTTCCTCCGTCCGTGCGGACGTCATGAAGCGCTCGTCCATTTCCGAGAGTTCCTCCTTCATGCCGTCCAGGGCGACCGAGATGTGCATGAGGTGCGAGTTCAGGTAGTGGCACATGCTCGCGGCCGTGTTCCGCAGCACCCGGTTTCGCTGGTCCTCCAGGGCCTGGGTGATGTTCGAGGCGATCCCCTCGTAATAGAGCACCTCGCCGGACTCGCTTCTTTTGGCCCGCGCGGTGATGTCGACCTCGATGTGCGCTCCGGAGGCCGGTTTGAGGGTCACGGATCTGTTGGAGACGTGCCCCTTTTCGTTGAGTTCGCGCAGCATCTCGTCCAGGGCCGCAGGCCGCTCCACGAAATCGTACACGCTGCTGCTCAGTGCCGCCTTTCGACAGGACAGGCCGAGCAGCCCGATGCCCGCGTCGTTGATGTCCAGGAAGAGCCCGGACGGGGAAACGCTGAACGCCATGTCCTTTGTCTTGTGGAAGAAGTCCTTGTAGCGCTGTTCGCTTCTGTGCAGTTCCAGGATGGCCCGCCTTTCCTCGGTAATGTCGCGGATCATGTGGTCGATGCGCTGCCGGTCCCGCGACCTGCACGACACGACATACCCCTCGTCTCGCACCCAACGGACCTTGCCGTCGCTGCGGACGATCCTGTACTCCAGTTCGTCGAATTCCTTTTCCCTGACGGAGCGGTAGAAGTCCCAGACCCGTTCGCTGTCCCCGGGGTGGGCCAGGGCGACGATGTCGCTTTCGGCCGCGCCCGCCAGGTTCCGCAGCGGCACGCCGTAGAGGAGTTCGGCCGCGGGGTTGATGGACAGGATCCGGCCGTCCTCGGCCGAGAGGGAGACAACCACGTCGTGCATGGAATGCAGGATGCTCTCCAGCCTGTCGCTCAGTTCCCTGATCTCGTCCATGCGCCTGCGCTTGGGCGTGACGTCGACGACCGTCAGCAGCACTTCCGCGGCCTTGCCTGAACCCAGCGGCGCCATGGTCATTTCGATGCGCGCCCGGCCCGCGGGCGTCTCGATCCAGAATTCGCGCGGCCGGGAATTATTGCCGCTTCGCAGCACATCCTCGTGGTCCCGCAGGATGGCGGCCTGTTCCGGGCCGGGAAACGGCTCCGGCAGTTCTATGCCCATCAGGGCGTCCGGCCGGCAGCCGGTGATGTCCACGAAGGCGGGATTGGCGAACGCGAAGCGGCCGTTGCGCAGGACTGCAACCCCTTCCTTGAGGCGCTGGAATATTTCCAGGAGATCTATTGCGTCTTCCTGAACGATATCATTTTCGTATGGTTGGTTCGTCATCATTGTTTCACCCTGAATTATAAGCAGAATAATGCTTTTCAGCGCGCGCTGAAAATAAAAAAGGCGTTCCGTGGAACGCCATGCCGTGTACTGTCCGTTGTATTGGCGAGCGTCGTCACGTTTCTGTCGGCGGACAGAAATCGTAATTTTCTGAAATGGTTGCGGCCGTGTTCTGGTGAATCGTGAGTTTTTTCATATAAATGCAGCAGATAAAGACATGATTGATACGCCAAGAACTCTTGGCGGGAGAAATCAGATTTGACATCTAGCCTCGCGCATACGTTTTTGCAAGCGTGAAAAGCCGCAAATGTGCATCACTGAGTTTATCGAGGTCTCTGAGCCCGAAGGCCTGGCCGGCGGTTATCCGGCGCAGCGCTCACGCACCGAGCGGAAGTTCGTGATCACGGCATCCCACATGCGCAGGGCGTCTTCCTGCGCCTCGACCCGGCAGGACAGCTTGAGTTCCACGTGCGGTTTGTGCGGGTCGCCTCCCGCGCCTTCATACTCCCAGCAGGCGGTCAGCCTGGGCACGTCGGAGCAGTCCTTGTCCTTGGGTTGAAGGATGTAGACCTCCTCCAGACCTTTCAATCCGGCCAGGACCCTCTCGCCGGAACGCAAAATCTTCAACTCGATCCGGTACTTGCTGGTCACCGATTTGACGACCTCGGTAATCCGTGGAGGGTCGCAGGGCTGCGCGAAGAGATGTGTGGCAAACCGCAGACGGATTCTCTGCCGCGATCCCGATGGCGGCCGTTCGAGGCTTATGCCGGCCTGCTCGCTCCAGATTTTGAGGCCCTCGATCCTGCCGCTCGATAAAAAAAAGGCGTCCGTCGATACATGCCCGTTGCCGTGGCGATACCGCCTGAACAGGTTCAGGATCGGCCCGTTGATGGTCAGGCACGGCCCGCACGTGTCGAAGGGGCGGTTCTCCGTCAGGCGCAGGATGACGTCCGGCAGGCCGATGTACACTTCAAGGTTGTGGTCGGCCCTGCTGCCGTTGCAGCAGCGGAGCAGGGCCGGAAACCCGCAGAGATCGGTGACGTCCGTTTCGTCCCATTTCTCGCGCACGGCCAGGCCCGTGATTTCGCGCGCCGCTCCCGCTTCGGTTCCGATGGATTTCCTGAGCGCGTTCATGGCGCGCCCATGACCCGGCCCGGTGCTCCACGGCAGCTCGTCGACGGCTATCCCGTTGACCTTGAACCACGCCGCCGACGGTTCCATGCCCGCGGGCACGGGCAGCACGAACCTGCCCACGGGACGCATGACCACCGGGAGCGGCGGAAGCTTCGGATCGGTGCCGGCTGTGTCGATGTGCATGAAACGGGACCTCCCGAAAAATTGATTCTGCGCGACAACGCGTAAGGCGGATGCAGCGCGTGCGTATCGGAAACGTCTGCATCGTACGGCAGCCGGACCCGGGGTGGCAAGTTTCTCAACGCGGCATGTGACGGGACGGTACGTACTGATATCAGGCCACCTCTAGGGTCGCGCCGAAGCGTAGCTGGCCCTGTTCATGAGGGGCTCGTTCATGGGGCGGACGCGTGGCGGCGGGTCGCACATGCGGTCGCGGACGGCCGCATGGCCGGTGCGGGGATGGAGGTCTTGCGGCGGTCGGCATTCAAAGTTTGCCTTGAGCTTCAATTAGTTGTATCAATCATAAAACTTCATTCTCACCGTACGTATTACCTCAACACAAGTCAGGAGGAGGCATGTTCCGTTCCCTAGCTTCTGTGCGCACGATGCTCTGCATGAGCGTTCTTCTGGGGTTGACGGTCTTCGGTGGCCTGAGCCGCGCCGAATTGGCCGATCTCGAAGGAACCCAGGGGCATGCCGCCCCCGAAGGGCTCTCGGCCCTGGAAGGGACGGCGGGACACGCCCCGGCCGGGGGGCAGCCCGTCGACGACGGCATCGTCTGCCAGC
>DPKT01000057.1 GCA_003542385.1 Desulfomicrobium sp. | reverse complement strand
CGGTCCAGCGGTGGTATTCGGCCAGCCGGTACTGCCCGTTCTCCCCGCCCGTGGCGATGCGCGTCTGCTTGAGGACATCGGGCAGGGTCACTGGGCCGACGCTGACCGACACGGCGTCGCCGGCAGGCGCTGCGGCCGAGGCCTGCGGTACGTGCAGGCTGTAGTAGGACATGGTTTCCGTCTTTCCGGCGCAACCTGAAAGCAGCGCAGCCCAGGCCAGGCCCAGAAGCGCCGCGCGGGCGATGCTACTTTTCATCCTTCTTCTCTCCTTTGCCGAACAGGAGCGACTGCGGCTGATTCTCGATGGCGGTGGTCAGTTCGCGCAGGGAGCGCAGGGTAAGGGCCAGCTCTTCGAGGGTCTTCTTCAGGTTGTAGTTCAGGGGCGAGTCCTTGCCGATGGCGCTCTGAACCTCCTGCAGCGTGGTCTGCAGGACGACGAGCCCGGACTGCAGCGCCGGGGCGGTCTCGCCGTTCAGGCGTCGCGCGAAGGCACCGGCGTCCCTGACGGTCGTCGTGCTCTCCTTCAGCAGCAGGTCGAGATTCGTGCCGATCTTCTCAAAGGGAACCTTCTCCAGATCGCGGGTGATCCTGGCGATGCTCTCCTGGATCTGCTCGATGGAACCGCCCATGCTGGGGATGACCGGCAGGTCGTTCTCATGGGCCAGGACGGCTTTGGGCTCGTCGGGGTAAAACCCGAGATCCACCAGGAGCTGCCCCGTGAGGAGGTTGCCCGTCTTCAGCTGGGCGCGCAGGTTGCGCTCCTCCACGAACCATTTGAGCAGCGGCTCGCGCTCCCCGGCGCGCTGCCTGGGAATGGCCTTGAACACGTTCTGAATCCGCTCGGGCTCGATGGACAGCAGGACCGGCACGCGCAGATCCCTGCGCTTCTCGTCGTAGATGAGGTCGATGCCCGACACCTCGCCGATCTTGATTCCGAAAAGCTCCACCGGCGCCCCCACGCTCAGGCCGCGCACCGACTGGTCGAAAAATACCAGCCAGGACCTGCGCAGGGTGTAGGTCTTCTCCTGGATGCTCTCCCGGCTCGGGTAGAGCTGGAATGCCGCGTTTTCCTCCGCCTCCCCGCCCGGCTCCACGCCGTCGGGGACGTCGAAGGCCAACCCGCCGGAGATGATGCTGACGATCGACTCGGTGTCGACCTTCAGCCCCTGGGCCGAGAGGGACACGTCCAGACCGCTGGAGTTCCAGAAGCGCGTGTTCCGGGTGACCTTGGCGTCGTGCGGGGCCTCGACGAAGACCTGGACGTCGACGGTCTGCCCGTCCGGGGCGAAGCCGTAACTGACCACCTGCCCGACCTGGATCTGGCGGTAATAGACCGGCACGCCGACGTTGAGGGAGCCCAGGCGTGCGGCCTTGAGCCAAAAGTGCTTTCCGGGCAGGCCGGAGGTGACGACGGGCGGGACTTCGAGGCCGTTGAAGCTGAATGTCGGCTGGCCGGTCGGCGACGGGTCCACGCCGATGTACGCCCCCGAGAGCAGCGTCGACAAGCCCGAGGCCGTGCCGCCGCGGATCTGCGCCCGCGCCACCCAAAAGCGGGTCTTGTCATTCAGGTAGCGGCCGTAGTCCTTTTCCAGTTCGGCTGTGACGACGACGTGCTTGAGGTCGTCGCCCAGATGGATGGACT
The DNA here is from genome assembly GCA_003542385.1 of Desulfomicrobium sp. Taxonomy (GTDB): domain Bacteria; phylum Desulfobacterota; class Desulfovibrionia; order Desulfovibrionales; family Desulfomicrobiaceae; genus Desulfomicrobium. Next base: position 16,475 of record DPKT01000057.1, on the reverse strand, counting down.
CGACCTGGCCGACGGCCACGTCCTTGTACTTGATCTTCGTCTTGCCGGCCTCGAGCCCCTCCGCGGTCGAAAAGGTGATGGTGATGACGGGCCCCTTCTCGCTGACGGCCTTGTACGCCAGCCATCCCCCGACGACGAGGGCCACCAGCGGCACGATCCAGACGAGGGAGATGCCGCCCTTCTTTCTCACGGTGGCCGGTGCGGCCTGGTCCTTGGACAGGGATACGTCGGTCATGAATCCTCCTCGATGACATCCCAGATGAGACGGGGGTCGAAACTCTCCGCGACCAGCTTGGCCAGCGCCGCCATGTGCAGGCGCAGAGGCGCGAGGATGTAGAGCAGCCCGGTGAGCTGGACCAGGGGGATCAGGGCGCAGGTCAGGAACACCAGCGAACCCAGGCCGCAGAGGCGCTGCTTCCAGAGCTCGATGATGCCCGTCGGCAGCGTGGTCTCCTGCACGCCCCCCCCTCTCTTCATGGCCAGGAATGGATTGGTCAGAGCGATGGCGAAAAGCACCAACCCGCACAAGGCGAAGGCCAGAGGGCGGTCGATGCCGGTTCTCCTGGACCTCTGCAACACCGAGCCGCAGCGCGGGCACAGCGAGACGACCCCGGACTCGTCCGACAGCCGGATCAGCAGATCGCAGCCATGACAGGCAAGTATGCGCATGCTTCCTCCGGTATCAGACCCCGGCCGACGGCCGGGGCTATGTCATAAAAAATCAACCAGAGACTTCGCGTGCGAGGGGTAGGCGCGGGCGAAAAGCCCGAAAGCCGAGGCACGTGGCGACATGTCGCCCTCCCTCTCCGGACTTGCGATGTGAAGCTACTCATCCGGTCTGGACGCCTGCATGCCGACCAGCCGGGCTATGGTCACGGCCAGGTAGAGCTGGCCCATCACTGCCTCGAGAACGGCCAGGGAGCGCCCTGCGTTCGAGGCGGGCAGGCAGTCGCCGTAGCCGACGGTGGTCATGGTCACGAAGCTGAAATAGATGAAGTCGTGGGTCGCTGGCGCGCCTTCGCGAGCGAATTGGAAGGACCCCGGCTGGGCGGCCTCCAGAAAGAAGAACGCGTAGGCCCACATGAACCCGAGCAGAAGATACCCGCAGACGGCGGCCATGATGACGTCCGAGTCGACCTGCCGTCGGGTCGAGATGTAGCGCAGGATAAGGACGAGAACGTAGCCCAGGAATATCCCTGCGAAGAGTTCCGCCAGTTTCAGATGTTCCGCGGCATCCGCGAAAACTCCCGACCATTTCAGGAAAAGATAGGGGATGGCCAGGAGCATGGCGATGACGAACGTGCGCATCCTGTCGCTGACCGCCTGGATGGCCGAAACGAGTATGGCCGTCAGGCAGACGTCCATGAGGAGCTTCAGGTGCACGAAACCCACCAGAAAAGGCGACACCGCGAGAGCCGTGATGATCGAGGCGAGCAGGAGAGTGAACCGCCCCCCGACAAACCGGAAAAGCGGTTTGGCTGCTTCGTCGCCCTTGTGTCCCGTTGTGTCCATGTGCCTTGCCTCGACATGGCCGGCGTCGACCGCAGTCGGCACGACGACGCCCGGTACGTTCATCGTCAGCGCTTTGCGGAAATCCCGCATATGAGTCGCTGCAGTCGTGATACGTCGTCCATGTCTCCGTTCGCCCAACCGCAAAAGGTCGGCAGGATGTTCCGGCGCGTGCACGGGACGTGCTCCATGAACGCGCCGGAACAGACACGCGCCTGAATCCCTCAGGGCTTCTCGACGCTGACCGCGATTGTCTCGGTGTAGGAGAAGACCACCTTGTCGCCGACCTTCTGTTTGGCGAGGTCGATATCCTCGCGGACGGGAAAGGCTCTCTTCCGGCCGTCGCCGAAGTCGAGCGTGACCTTGCGGTTCTGCTGGTCGATCTCCGTAACGGTGCCCGTGACCTGCCGGGTCTGGGCCATGATCCCGCCGGGCTTCTCGCCCTTTTCCGCGGTCTTTGCGGCCGCGCTCATGGACGAGGAAGGCTCCACGCCGTCTTCGTCGACGAAGACGACAAGCTCTTCCGTCAGGGCGACCCTGACCGTATCGCCCACGTTGACCTGATCGAAGTTGACGGCCTTGGGACCGGCCTTGGCGGTGAAGGTTTCCCCCTTCTCGTCCTCCAGGGTTGCTACGCGCTTGGCATGATCGATTTCGATGACCTTGGCGTTGATCTCGACGGTGTTGACGATGACGCCGCCGGGTACCCCCTCGACGAAGACCGTTGCCGTGCCGGCCAGGGCCTGCAGGGGAGCCAGCGCCAGGAAAAGCCCGAGACAGAGCCCGGCGGAAAGGCCGGCGCGGCGGCAGGCATTCTCGTTCACGTATTTCTTCAGGGTCATGTCACGCTCCATCCGTTAAAGGTTTTTCATCCTGCGGACCCGGCGCGGGGCCGCCTATTCGGTCTTTTCCGCCTTCCCGCCGGCTCCCGCCACCGCTGCCGCCTCCGTCCAACCGCCTCCCACGGCTTTGTACAGGCCGATGCGCGCCTGATGGACCGCGACCCGGGTCTGGGTGTGCGCCAGCTCGGCGTTGAAGAGGCTCCGCTCGGCGTCGAGCACGGTCAGGAAGTCCGTGTACCCTTCGTCGTAGCGAAGCCTTGCGATCTCGTCGTATTGCCGCAGCGAATCGACCTGCCGGCCGAGGGCCTCCAGCTGCAGGCCCGTCTGCCGTTGGTCCGCCAATGCGTCGTTGACTTCGCGGAAGGCGTTCTGCACGGCCTGCATGTAGCCGATGAGGGCCTGCTGCTGCACGGCCTCGGCCGCCCTTACGTTGCCGGACAGCTTGCCGGCGGTGAAGATGGGCATGGTCAGCGGGGCGCTGTAGTTCCAGACCTGGGCCGAACTCAGGAAGAGGTCCGTGAGGTCCTCGCTGGCGAAGCCGAAGAGGCCAGTCAGGGATATGGCCGGGAAGTAGGCGGCCTTGGCCACGCCGATCTGGGCGTTGGCGGCGACGAGGTTCTGTTCGGCCTGCAGCACGTCGGGGCGGCGCTCTAGGAGGTCCGACGGCATGCCGGCCGCAATGGCGGGCGGCGTCAGCTCGTCGATGGCCAGCCCGCGGAGGATGGGGCCCGGGTTGTGCCCCAGCAGGACGGACAGGCCGTTCTCCTGCAGGGCGATGGCCTTCTCGATGGGGGGAATCCGCGAAAGCGCCTCCTCGTACTGGGATTTGTTCTGGGTCAGTTCAAGCAGGGAGATGATGCCTCCGTCATAACGTTCCTGGAAGATCCTGAAGGACTCCTCCCTGCTCTTGACCGTGTCCCTGGCTATCTCGAGCTGGCGGTCCAGGCCGCGCAGGTTGACGTAGGCCGAGGCCACGTCGGAAACCAGCGTCAGGATGACGCCGCGACGCGCCTCCTCCGTGGCCAGCAGCTGCGCCCTGGCCGCCTCGGTGCTGCGGCGGATGCGGCCCCAGAGGTCGATCTCCCAGGCGGCGTTGAGGCTTGTCGAATAGGTCTCGGTCAAGGTCGCGACCCCCGGCCCGGGCTTGTTCTCACCTTCGCGGGTCACCTGTTCGCGCGTGTAGGACGCCCCCGCCCCAACCTGGGGGAACAGGTCGGCCCGGACGATGCCGTAGCGGGCCTCGAACTCCTCGACGCGCTTGGCGGCGATGAGGAGGTCCTTGTTCTCCTTCAGGGCCGTTTCGATGAGACCGTCCAGGACCGGATCGCCGAACTCGCCCCACCAGGCCGTATCGGCCAGGCTGTTGGCTTCGCCGTTCTCCACGCGCCAAGCCGCCGGCATGTCCAAGCCCGGTCGCACGTAGTCGGGTCCGAGGGTGCATCCGGCCCCCATGAGGGCCAGCATGAAGGCGAGCACGAGATTACGCATGGTGCACCTCCGTAGGTCCTTCGGCCGGCGCCGCGGGTTTGTTGCCCCCGATCTTCTCCACCACGTAGTAGAACACGGGGATGAGGAAGACGCCGATGACGGTGGCCGCAAGCATGCCGCCGATGACCGCGCTGCCCATGACCTGGCGCGAGACCGCGCCGGCTCCGGAGGCGATGGCCAGGGGCACGCAGCCGAGGATGAAGGCGAAGGAGGTCATGAGGATGGGCCGCAGGCGCAGCTTCGCCCCTTCGAGGGTGGCTTCCAGCAGCGGCCTGCCCTTCTCGTACTCCATCTTGGCGAACTCGACGATGAGGATGGCGTTCTTGGCCGAGAGGCCGATGAGCATGACCAGGCCGATCTGGGCGTAGACGTTGTTCTCCTGCCCGCGCAGCATGAGAGCCCCGAAGGCCCCGGCCACGGCGATGGGCGTGCCCAGCAGGACCGAGAATGGCAATGACCAGCTCTCGTACTGCGCGGCCAGGATCAGGAAGACGCACAGGAGCGAGAAACCGAAGATGACCATGGGCGAGACGCCCTTCTGGGCCTGCCACTCCTGGAAGGACATGCCCATGTAGTCGAAGCCCATCTCGGGGGGCATGGTTTCGGCGAAGACCTCCTCCAGCGCCTTCATGGCCTGGGCCGAGCTGTAGCCCGGCGCGGCGTTGGCGTTGATCTGGGCGCAGCGGTAGAGGTTGTAGCGCATGGTGAACTCGGGCCCGGAGATGTTCCTGACCGAGGTCAGGGCCGAGAGGGGCACCGTCGCGCCCTCGCTGTTGCGCACGTAGAACTGCCCGACGTTCTCGATGTTCGTCCGGTACTCGCCCTCGGCCTGGACATAGACCTGCCACTGGCGGCCGAACTTGTTGAAGTAGTTGACGAAGCCGCTGCCCATGAAGCTCTGCAGGGTCTTGTAGACATCGTCGATCTTGACCCCCTGCTTGAGGACCTTGTCGCGGTCCACGTCCACGAAGAGCTGCGGGACCGTCGGGCGGAAGGTCGTGGACACGCTGCCCAGCTCCGGGCGCTTCTTCGCCGCCTCGACGAAGATGTTCACGTTGGCGGACAGGAACTCGATGTCCTTGCCCGCCCGGTCCTCGAGCATGAAGGTCGCGCCGCCCGAGGTGCCGATGCCGGGGATGGCCGGGGGCGAAAAGGCGAAGCCGATGGCCCCGCTGATCCCGGCCAGCTTCTGGTTGATGCCGTTCTTGATGGTTTCGTACTGCAGTTCCGGCGTCTTGCGCGCGCCCCATTCCTCGAGGGTGATGAAGAAGAAGGTGCTGTAGGTGTTGGTCACGCCGCTCAGCAGGTTGTAGCCCACGACCGAGGTGCAGAATTTCACGCCGGGCGTGTCCATTATCAGCTTTTCGGCCTGGGCCGTGATGTCGCGGGTGCGCTGCAGCGACGATGCGTCGGGCAGCTGCACCGCGCCGTACATGTAGCCCTGGTCCTCTTCGGGCAGGAATCCCGTGGCCACCCGCCCGCCGAAGAAGCCCGTCAGGACCACGATGCCCACGAGAAGGAGCATGCTGACGACGCTCTTGTGCACGGCCGCCCGGCAGATGCCTACGTAGCCGTCCGTGGCCCGCCCGAACATGCGGTTGAACCAGTCGTAGAACTTCTGCAGCGGTCCCGAGCCCTTCTTCTTGGGCTTCAGGAGCAGGGCGCTCAGCGCCGGGCTCAGGGTCAGGGCGTTGAAGGCCGAGATGATGACCGAGATGGCGATGGTCAGGGCGAACTGCTGGTAGAGCCGCCCGGTGATGCCCGGGATGAAGGCCGTGGGGATGAAGACTGCGGCCAGGATCACGGCGATGGCGATGACCGGCCCCGAGACCTCCTCCATGGCCTTGAAGGTCGCCTCCTTGGGCGAAAGGCCGTGCTCGATGTGGTGCTCAACCGCCTCGACCACGACGATGGCGTCGTCGACGACCAGGCCGATGGCCAGGACCAGGCCGAAGAGGGAGAGCGTGTTGATGGAGAACCCCAGGAGCGGGAAGAGCATGAACGTGCCCACCAGAGACACGGGCACGGCCAAAAGCGGGATGAGCGTCGCCCGCCAGCCCTGCAGGAAGATGAAGACCACGAGGATGACCAGGACGAGGGCCTCGAAAAGGGTGTGCTGGATCTCCTTGATGCCCTCGGTCACGGCCAGGGTGGTGTCCAGGGAGACGACGTAGTCGAGGTCCGCCGGGAAGCGCTCCTTGAGCTTGGCCATGAGGGCCTTGGCGCCGTCGGCCGCCTCGACCGCGTTGGTGCCGGGCATCTGGTAGAGGGCGATGAGCGCGGCGGGCTTGCCTTGCAGGCGGCCTTCCAGGCTGTAGGTCTGGGCGCCGAGCTCGATGCGCGCCACGTCCCTGACGCGGACCACGGACCCGTCCGGGTTGGCGCGCAGGATGATGGCCCCGAACTCCTCCTCGGACTGCAGGCGTCCCTGGGCCCGCACGGTGTAGGTGAACTCCTGCCCCGCGGGAACCGGCTCGGACCCCACCTGCCCGGCGGGGTTGACCGTGTTCTGGGCCTTGATGGCGTTCATGATCTCGGGGATGGTGATATTGAGCTTGGCCAGCTGGTCGGGCTTGACCCACAGCCTCATGGCGTACTGGCCCGCGCCGAAGACGGTGACGCTGGCGATGCCCTTGATGCGGGTCATCTGGTCGTTGATGTTGATGTAGCAGTAGTTGGCCAGGAAGATGTTGTCGTAGGTGCCGTTCGGCGAATAGAGTCCGAACATGATGAGCGGCGAGGAGGTCGATTTCTCGACCTTCACGCCGTACTCGCGCACTTCCGACGGCAGTTTGGCCTCGGCCTGGCCCTTGCGCATCTGGGCCAGGAGCTGGTCCGTGTTGGGGTCGGTCTTGACGTCGAAGTTGACGGTCAGCTTCGTCTCGCCGTTGTTGGCGTTGGTGGAGTACATGTAGTTCATGTTGTCCACGCCCGACATCTCCTGCTCGATGGGCGTGGCCACCGCCTGCTCCAGGGTCAGGGCGTCGGCGCCGGTGTAGGTCGCCGAGACCTTGATCTCGGGCGGAACGATGTCGGGGAACTGCGCCGTGGGCAGCCCGAGCATGGCGACGATGCCGACGATGAGCATCAGGATGGAGATGACCATGGCCACGATGGGCCGGTTGATGAAGAATCTGGCCATGGCGCCTACCCCTTGCCGGCGGGCGCCGGGGCCGCGGGTTCGAAAGGCTTGGGCGTCACGGTCATGCCCGGCCGGACTTTCTGGGTGCCCTCGGCGACCACCGCCTCTCCGGGATTGAGCCCCTTCTCGATGATCCAGCCCGAATCGACCCGCTCGCCGACCATCACCGGGCGGACGTCGACCTTGTTGTCCGCGGCGACCACGGCCACGAGGTATTTGCCCTGCATCTCCGTCACCGCGCGCTGCGGCACGATCAAGGCCCCGGACTTGGTCTGCAGGACGGCCCTGACCTTGCCGTACATGCCGGGCCGCAGGAGGTTGCCCGAGTTGGGGAAGAGAGTGCCTATCTTCAGGGTGCCCGTGGCCGGGTCGACCTGACGGTCCGCCAGGGCCATCCTGCCCTGGTGCGGATAGACGCTGCCGTCGGCCAGCACCAGCTGCAGGGGCGCGTTCGAAGCCTTGTTCTCATCCGTCTTGGCCCGCAGGTACTCCTGCTCGCTGACGTTGATGTAGGCCTTGATGGGGTCCAGGGCGGAAACCGAGGTCAGTTCATCCTGCATGCTGGGGCTGACCAGGTTGCCGAGTTGGGCCTTGGCGATGCCCGCCACGCCGTCCACGGGAGAGGTGATCCTGGTGAAGCCCAGCTCCAGCTGCGCTTTTTCCAGATTGGCCTGGGCCACGGCGATGCCGGCCTTGGCGGACACGACAGCGGCCTTGGTCACCAGGTCGCGCCCGATGGCGTAGTCGAGGTCTTTCTGGGACACGGCGTTCTTGGCCGCCAGCGGCTTTATCCTGGCCAGATCGGCCCGGGCCGTGGCGGCGGAGGCCTCCTGCGCGGCCAACTCGCCCTTGGCCTGTTCCAGGGCGGCCTGGGCCTGCTTGACCTCGGCCTGGAAGGTGCGCGGGTCGATCTCGAAGAGCACCTGCCCTTTCTTGACGATGTCGCCTTCGATGTAGTTCTGCTTGACCAGATAGCCCGTGACCTGCGGGCGGATGACCGCGTTGATGGAGCCGTCCAGGACGCCGATCCACTCGCTGTAGATCGGCACGTCCTGCTGGACGACCTTGACCACCTCCACGACAGGCGGTGGAGGAGCGACGGCCTCGCCGGCCTGTTTGCACCCGCTGCCCAGAATGAGCACCGGCAGAAGCGCCCAGGCGGCTGCCAAGGCTACCAGCGGACGGAAAGCAACACGTTCGTTACGCACTCGCACTTCACAGCCTCTCATGGGCGTCTCCTTTCAGCTTGAACCCGGGTTTCACAGCCGCCCGCCTTGGCGACAGTAAGCTTTGCACTCCATCCGCTTCACGGCTTCCTTCTGTCGCAGGAAGGCCTTTTGCATTCGTATCAAACCATGCGTGGATCATGAACAAGATTGATGAGTGCGAAGCGGCGACATTGCCGCAGACCTTGTCGGACCAAAATAAAAACAAACAGGCCGCCTCGCCCTTTTCAACAAGGAACCTGGAGCGAAACGCTCATGGTGACGCGCAATGACCGCGCGCCACCATACCCAACCAATAGCCCCCGCTATTTGGCCTGCCCCCAGACCACGGCGATGCGCTCCTTCAGCAGGGCCGCCCACTCGTTCATGGCCTCCTCGGTCTGGCCCGTCTTGCTGAACCCGGCGGAATCGTACTTCTTGCCGATCTTGGTTTCCGCGAACATGGCGATGTTCTCGCCCGTCACGGAATCGACGAAACGGATCTCGACCGCGCACTTGCCGACGCCCACGGCCTGTCCGGTGGCGGCCTGCTTGCCGGCCGAAAGGAGTATGCCCACGGGGATGACGGAGGTCAGGGCGTTGGACACTGGACTGCTGGCCTCGACCTCGGTCACGGCCGCTTTGACGCTGATGACGCCCGGCCCGGGCTGGGTGGCCAGCTTCATCGGCTTCCCGTCCGGCACATGGGTCAGCACGTCATGAAAGTATTTGGCCAGGAGTTCCAGTTCCTCCATCTCCAGCCCCGACTCCTTGGCCATGTCCTCGCCGTGCCACAGCACCACCGGCTCGATGTACATGGCCGAGTAGACCGCCGGGTTGAACGCAGGGTTCCGCCAGCCCAGGCCGCCCTTCAGGTCGGGGTTTTTCTGCAGCAAGGCGTAGTCGGCGCCCAAAAAGTGGTCCGCGGGATTGAAGTCCTTGGATACCGTGTCGTTTCCCGTGCTCGCGCACGCGCACAAGGAGAACATCAACGCGATGAGAATGAACTTTTTCATGGGTACTCCTTTTCTTCCTGTGTGACGAAAATATTGACGAAAACTTCCGACGCTCCAGCGCATGGAGCTGCGGCCGTCCGCGACGGACCAGCGTCACCGCGCGGGAGACCGGCCCCTGGCCTCTTCGATGACCTCCATTCCCCCAAGCGCGGTTGCGTCGAAGAACTCCGTCGTCGGAGCCTTGCGCGACCACTCCATGGCCTCCAGCATCCTGGAGAATGTCGTCGACCGCAGATGGGCCTTCAACGCCTCCCAGGACTGCCACCGCTCCGTGAACACGATGGCGCCGTCCTCTCCTGTCTCGAAGGCCACTGAACAGCACAGGCACGAGACGTCCGCCGCCAGCGCGACTCTCATGGACTCCAGCACGTCGATGACTGACGGGGCAGCCCCCGCAACGGGATAAATCTTGAAAATGGCGAGATGCATGCTTCCCTCGCAATACGAGACATTCAGGATTTCTGAAGATTCGACGTCACTGCCTTACAAGATACGCACCACTCGGTCGAACCGGCATTTCTTCAAGACAACGCACTGAACGCAAAGAAGAAATCGTCACTCCGAAAAGTTTGGGCCGTCCTTGGGCGACACCGGGCCAACGACATTTCGTCCTATGGTCGATATATCGTCCCTGCATGCGTGTCGCGTGCACATCGGCGCTTCCGGCGGACGGACACATACCGATCGAAACCCCTGTCCGGCACGATGCATGCTGATGTGCAGGAGATCACGAACGAGATTCGCGGCGATACATCCGCCTCCGGCTCACTCGGTATTGCCTTCGGATTTGGCGGCCTTGGCGGCAGCGGCTGCCAGGGCCTGCTCCTCCTCGGCCAGGAGCGTTGCCGCGGCTGCTCCGCCGATGGCCGCCGCGGTGACCGGCTTCCCTGTTTCGGTCTCGCGGGCCACGAGGGCCTGGAGTTCCGGGGGCAGGTAGACCGTCACGTTGCGGTGGGCGAACTCGATGCCGTGCTTGCGGAAGGCTTCCTGGACCCTGCGATAGACCTCCTTCTGCATGAAGAACTGGTGACCGGGGGGAGTCTTGAACTTGACGCGCAGGATCATGGCGGAGTCTTCCATGCCCCGCAGGCCGTTGGACTTGATGTCGCTCAGCAGGCGGGATTTGAAGTTCTCGTCGGCCTGCATCTCCTTGTTCATCTTCTTGATGATCTTGCGGATCTTCTCGACGTCGGCGTCGTAGCGGACGCGGAAGTCAAGCTTGCTGATAATGTAGTCGCGACTGAAGTTCTGGAGAATCTTGAGGCTGCCATAGGGGACGTTGTAGATCATGCCCCGCGGGTGGCGCAGCTTCATGGAGCGCAGTGAGATCTGCTCTACCGTGCCCTTGGCCGACCCGGCCTCGACGTAGTCGCCGACGCGGAAGGCGTCGTCGATGAGGAAGAAGACGCCGGAGATGATGTCCTTGACCAGGGTCTGAGCTCCGAAGCCGATGGCCAGGCCGAAGACCCCGGCCCCGGCGATGAGGGGGGCGATGTCCACGCCCATGGACGAGAGGGTCACCAGGGCGCCCAGGACCACGATGACCGTCAGCACGAACTTGCGCAGCAGCACGAGCAGGGTCGCCGTGCGCGAACCCGCGCCGATGCCGCCCTCCTCCATGTCGTCGGGGTCGATGCCCGAGAGGGCGATTTCCTCGTGCAGCTTGCGGTCGATCTGGATGCGGATGATCTCCCAGAAGACGAGGGAGCCCAGCACGACCAGCAGCACCCCCATGACGTTGCGGGCGAACAGCCAGCCCATGGGAATGGACACGCCCCAGATCCGCAGCATCAGGAAGACCGATGCCGCGGCGAGGGTCAGGCGCACGATCCTGCTGAACAGGGGCATGAAATCCCTGACCGTCCTGCCGGCCGGCGGGACGAAGGGCGGAGGCGCTTCGGCGGATGGCCAGGAATCCGAGGTTTCGACGGCTTCGGCCGGCGCGGCGACGCTCGTGTCCATGGGCACGACTTCGTGCTGTTCCGAGGCCATGGCCAGAAATTTGCGCACCCAGAGGTCGATGCCGATGCAGACGGGGATGAGGAACATGCTCAGGACCAGCCGCAACATGGACTCCTCGACCGAAAGGGCGCGCACGCTCCAGAACGTGCCGACGAACAGGGCGTAGGCCAGGGCCGGGTAGTGCCAGCAGCGGGCCAGGAGGCCCGGCGCGCCATGATCTCCGGCGTTCGACGCCGCGCAGGAGCGTGCGACGCGGTCCCTGCTGGCCAGGATCATGGCCGAAAGGACCAGGCTCGAGAACACGCCGGCCGAGGCGTGGAACATCGTGGCCAGGGCCGGAGCGCCGCCGATCTCCTTCAGCACGGAGCTCCAGGCAGCCAGCAGGGCCACGCCCCAGGTGATGGCCATGAGCCAGCGGTACAGGGCCGAGGACACCTCGTCGCCCAGGGGCAGGGGCCGCAGCGCGCCGTAATCCGGTGAAAGCAGCAGCTTCGCCAGGACCTGCAGGATCAGGACGTACGTCAGCACGACGAAGACGATGTTGGCCAGGTTCTGCGCCGGGCTTTCATCCGGCATGACCGCCATCATGAGCGCCGTGAACACGCCGAAATAAACGCCCAGTGACAGGCCGTGGAAAAGCGCCCGCAGCAGGAAAAGGCGCACCCTGACGATGTTGGTCGACCCCTGCGCGCACAGGCTGCGGAGGAAGGCGCCAAATTTGCGGCGCAGCCCCATGAGAGCGGCCAGGGCGCAGAGGATGACGGCCGCGACGGTCGCCAGGGACCGCACGAGGCGTTCCGCTCCCTGCCCTTCTCCCAAGGCTTCCGCGACGCGCCGCGAGGCCCCGATCTCCATGCCGGCCGCCGCGAAGTGACCTCGCAGCGTTGCGGCGAAACCCCGCACCGCGACCTGCGCGTTCACGAGCAGCGAGACCACCGCGTCACTCCGGGGCTGTGCCCCTTCCACGCGTTGTCCTTCCTGCTTGAGCTTTTGCAACAGCAACTCGCGAGCCTGGGCGTCGGTCAGGGCGGCCACGGCCGCGTCAGGATTCCCACTCGCGGAGTCGAGGATGTCCTGGACGGACTTTCCGGAACCCGCGCCCTTCGATCCCGTGGCCGCAAGGGCGCCGTGGACGGCCAGCACGAGGAACAGCGCAAGGGCGGCCACGAGCCGCCAGAAGCGCAGGTATGGCATGGAACCTCCTTCATCCGATGCACGAAGACAAGGCCCCGGACACGAAGGGCGCCAAGGCGCCGCCATCGCGTCCCTTCACGAAAAGCGCACGGTCTGCCCGGCCAGCCAAGGTCAGACGGCCGGGGCATCCTGATAATAATCGGGCATCCACATTGGGTCGCTGCCGCATGACGCTGCCCCCGCGTTACCCGGCTTGCCCTGGCAGACGCGCTCGTTGATGACCTCGAAGGCGGTCATGGGGAAATCGTGCATGCACTGGATGTAGCGCGCAGGATTCTCCAGGATGGTCAGCAAATTCTCCCGCATCTCGGCGCAATTCACCGTTTCCCACGGAATGAATTCGAGCATGCCCCGCTGGGCGAAGATCCTGGAACGCATGATCTGCTCCGTGCGGGGCTTGCTGCGGGGGATTATCAGCGCGGGCCTGGCCGCGCAGATGATCTCGCACATTGTGTTGTAGCCGCCCATGGAGACCACGCAGTCGGCGGCCAGAATGATCCGCTCCATCTTGCGGTGGAACTTGACGATTCGGATCTTGAGCTTGCGCGCCCGGGCCGCGAGCTGGTCGAACAGCTCCGCGGACAGCATCGGACCGGTCACGATCATGGATTTGATGTCGAGGCGCGGGCTGTCTTCGAGCATGGACAGGTAGGTGTCGATGACCTTGTAGCCGTCCCCGCCACCGCCCGTAGTCACCAGGACGAACTTCTCGCCGTTGACGAGCCCCATCTGACGCCGGATGGTCGGACGGTTGCGCAGGCGCGGCACGGCCCGGGGTATGTAGCCCGTGAAATGGATCTTGTCCTCGATCCGCTCCGGGATGGCGTATTCGGCCACGGCATCGAAGATCTCCCGGCAGCCGTAGACCCAGATCTCAGAGTAGAGCTGCTCGAAGACCTCGTAGACCTTGCGCTCCTGCCATTCCTGGATGGTGCTCTCCGGGCTGTCCATGATGTCGCGCAGGCCGAGCACGACCTTGGTTTTGGGCGAGTGGTCGCGCAGCCAGAGCAGGGTCGCGGTGATCTCCATCTTGAGCCCCAGCGGCGCCTTGTCGACCAGGAAGAGGTCGGGCTTGAAGGTCTGGGCCGTGGCCAGGATGATATTCTGTCGGATGGCCAGGGCCTGGGACGGGTCGATGGCGATGGAGTGCGGGACGTAGATCTCGTTGGACTGCTTGATCATTCCGGGGATGCGAACGAAGTCGATGCCCTTCGGGAAGTCGAAGCGCCCAACGATGGGCGAGCCCGTCAGTATGAGGATGCGGTGATCCTTGTCGAGCATGTTCTGGGCCAGGGCCATGGTGCGCCGGATATGCCCCAGTCCGTAGGTATCATGCGAATACATCAGGATATTCATAATCCCCCGAAAGGGTTCAGCTTTGAAATCGGCCTGGATGTCGAAAGGTCCGGGAGTCCGAGTTTACGCCTATTACGTATCGCATTTATTCTGCGAGTGCGAGAAATCTGAATGTCCGTCGCAAAAAACATGCGCATGTCCCTTGAGCGTAAGCAAGGAACATGCTGATGGCGGCTCGCCGCACAATTGAACACAATTATTCAGAATAAAAAGAGAAAAATGATATACGCGGAGTGTCGGAGAATATGTGCTTGAAGGAAAAGGACTATATATGGATTCAGGGACGAAATACCGTCCCTGACGTCATACCCGTTCAGGGATGATACCCAGCTTGCGCATGCGGGAATAGAGGGTTGAGGGTTTCATCTGCAGCACCTCCGCCGCCCCCTGAGCCCCCTTGATCCTGTTCCGTGTGCTCTTCAGGACGGAGAGAATGTACTGGCGCTGCATATCCTCCAGGGAGCGTCCCTTTTCGATCACGTTGTGGCTGGGTGTCAGACGTTGCAGATTGAGCGTCTCCCCGGCGGTGACGATGAGGGAGTGCTCGATGACGTTGCGCAGCTCGCGAACGTTGCCGGGCCAAGCATAGGCCTGCAGGGTCTCCATGTCGCGGCTGGCGATGCGGCGGATCTTCTTGCCCATGCGCTCGCCGAACTCGCTTACAAACTCCCAGACCAACTGAGGGATGTCCTCGGGACGTTCCCGCAGGGGAGGAATCATAATGGGAAAAATGCTCAGCCGGTAGTAGAGGTCGCGCCGGAACCGGCCGTGTTCGACCTCCTCCTCCATATTGCGGTTGGTGGCCGCGATGACCCGCACGTCGACCTTGATGGTCTGAGGGCTGCCGAGACGCTCGAACTCCCCGTCCTGCAGCACGCGCAGGAGCTTGGCCTGGGTCTCAAGCGACATCTCGGTGATCTCGTCGAGGAAGAGCGTGGAGCCGTGGGCCAGCTCGAACCGCCCTCGCTGTTTGCTCAAGGCGCCCGTGAAGGCGCCCTTCTCGCGGCCGAACAGCTCGCTCTCGACCAGGGCGCCGGGCAGGGCCGCGCAGTTGACCTTGACCATGGGCCGGCTGCCCCGGTCGCTCAGGCGGTGGATGGTCTGGGCGATGAGCCCCTTGCCCGTGCCGGTCTCACCCTGCAGCAGAACGGTGCTCCCGGTCCGGGCCACCTGGGCGATCTGGGTCATGACCTCGCGCATCCTCGCGCTCGAACCCAGCACCTCCCCCTGCTCCACGATGGCCCCGGCCTCCTTGCGCAAAAATTCGTTCTCCCGCTCCAGCTGCCGCTTGAGTTCCTCGATCTCCCGGACCTTGTCCTGCAGCCTCTGCTCCATCTCCATGCTCTCGGTGATATCCAGGGTCACGCCCACGAGCAGCTTCCGCCGCTCTGGTCCGACCTCGGCCACCCGGCCCCTGGAGACGAGCCAACTCGAACCGGCGCCGGCATCGAGGAGCCGGTACTTGACGGTGACCTCGCCCCCGGTCCTGCGGGCCTCCTCGATCTTCGCGAGCACCAGTGCGTGATATTCAGGTTCGATTCTGGCCATGACCTCCATCATGGTCACGTGTTGGTCCTTCCCGAACCCGAAATGCTCGCGCGCCTTGTGGGTGATCCAGAACACGCCGGTCTCGAGGTCGAGCTCCCACATCCCGCACCCCGCCGACCGCGCAGCCAGCTCCAGCCGGTCCCCGGTGACCTTGAGGGCGAGCTCGGCTTCCCGGCGCTGCAGGGCGCTGACGAAGATCTCCCCGATCAGGCGGATCTGCTCGACGACCTCCTCGGGCCAGGTCCTTTCCGTCTTCAGGGTGTGCACGACCATGACATGGTGAACGCGCCGGCCGATCATCAAGGGTATGCTCAGGATGGACTTGGTGCCGATGGCCTCGTGGGAGCGCCTGTCGACCGCCGCCTCGAGGGGGAAATCCGAGAGGTTCGAGATGGACATGATCCGCTGCTGGATCACCAGCCTCTGATAGACCCAAGGAAAGTGTTCGACCAGGTTGATATCCCGGGAGACCTCCGTGGACCCGTCCGAGTACCATGCGTATTCGACGTGCGCGATGGGGGAGCCGTTGCTGACCGAGATCAGCCCTCCGCGATCGATGTTCAGGGCGGGTAGAACCTCGGCCAGGGCCTGCGTGATGTCCTCGTCCAGGGAGTCGATGGTCGATCGGACCATTCGGGCCGAAATTTCGGCGGTCAGCCTGTGAAGGTCGGGCGGAGTGCTCATGAATGACTGCTGGCGATTGGTTGTTCCGTTTGCGCTGCCTCGACTGCAGAGTACAACGTCCATGAATGAAGCCTCGAAGCGAAGTCCGGCCCACCCGAAGCAACCTCGGAGGGGCGCAATTCCTGATGAATTTTCAATGACATGAAATCTTTTCGTGAGCAAGGGACGACGAAAGACAATGGGTTGCGTCTTTCGCCGGACACGGCCGACCTGCACCATGTCGAGGCCGGTAAGACAATGCGGCCGACGGGCATGCCGACACCTGTCATCTGCATGGAACCGGCGACACCTCGGAATTCGGATCCCCGCACCCCGCTGCCGTAACGCATACAACTCGACGACGCATCCCTCACGTCCTGCTGGAGGGCATGCGGGAGCGCACGGATTGGCGAATACCGACGGATGTCGGCAGGGCCCCTATTGGTTGGCCTTCTGGCCGGCGTTGTAACCGCTTTGATAGGCGGCCTCCTTGGACTTCTGATTCTGGTCGTAGAGGTAGCCGCCCGCGGCTCCGGCGGCCGCGCCGACC
>DPKT01000151.1 GCA_003542385.1 Desulfomicrobium sp. | reverse complement strand
AGGTGCGAGGCGCCGTATCCCACGGCGCTGACGCCCCGCAGCACGCCGTCGGACCACACGGCCTTGACCAGGCCCTGGGCCTGTCCGTGGGCCTGGGAGATGGGGTTGGCCCCGAGGTTGGCGCGTGAGACCTGGACGGGCGAGCCTGCTGCAGCGAGTTCGGCGGCGGTGGCGCCGGCGCGCATGACCTCGATGGATCCGTAGATGCAGCCCGGCATGGGGCCCGTCTCGTAGGGCGCTTTCGTCTCGCCCAGGGCGTGACGCACGGCGTAGTGCCCCTGGTGTTCGGCGGCGTGGGCCAGGAGGGTACGGCCGTTGACGTCGCCGATGGCGTAAATGCTCGGCGCGGCCAGCAGGCAATCATCGGTGGCGACCCAGCCCGCTCCGCGCGTTGAGATTCCGGCGTTTTCGAGTCCGAGTCCGGCCGTGTTGGGCTTGCGGCCCACGGCCACGAGGGCCTTGGCGGTGCGGATCTCCGTGCCGTCCTCCAGCCGGGTCAGCACCGCGTCCCCTTCGTTGACGATCCCGGCCACGCGTTTGCCCGTGAAGATGTTCCACTTCCTGCGCTTGAGCATCCCGTGCAGGGTCTGGGCGATCTCCTCGTCCTCGGCCGGGGCGATGCGCGGCGCGGCCTCGACGAGATCGATGCGCGTCCCCAGGCGGTTCCAGAAGTCGGCCATTTCCAGGCCGATGGCCCCGGCGCCGATGACGGCCAAGCTTTCGGGTGCCTCCTCGAGGTCAAGCAGATCCGTGGAGTCGAGGATGCGCTCATGGTCCGGCTCAAGGCCGGGGAACCAGTTTGATGAGGAGCCCGTTGCGATGATGAGCCAGGAGAAGGACAGCTCGTGCACCGATTCCCCGGCGACACGCAGGGTCGTGGCCCCCGTCAGCTCGGCCGCTCCCCGGATGAGAGTCACGCCGTCTTTTTCGAGGCGGGAGGACATGGCCTTGTGCGTGGCCGAGACGAAGGCGCCCTTGCGTTTTTTCAGAGCGGGCATATCAATTTCGATGGACCCGCTGCACAGGCGCAGCCTTGATTGGGCAAGCAGCCCCTCAAGGGGCGCGGTGGCGCCGAGGTAGAGCTTGGTGGGGATGCAGCCCCAGTTCAGGCACGTGCCGCCGAGGTGCTCTTTTTCTATGAGGGCGACCGTTTTTCCTCTTTGACTGGCGAGAAGAGCTGCGGCATAACCGCCCGGTCCCGCCCCGATGACAATGATGTCAAAATGGCTCATGGAAATACCCGCTGAGGCTGTAGTTGGGATTCGTGAACGAAGCTCACATGCCTAATCCGAAGCAGGGCGGAACTCAACCCTCAGGACGGTCCGGCAGGACAAGGCCCCGGACATGCGCCGGACACGCCGCCTGATTCGGCGAAGATGGCGCGGGCCGGCCATAACAGGAACCGGAATACTCGGATTTCAGACGCGAAGTTGCCGCCCGCCCAAGGCCGGCGCAACACGGAGATACAATGCAGGACAATCAGAAGACCAAGAGCGGCGGAAGAAGAAAGGGAGTCGCCTCGCTCTTCGACGACTACGAAATCAAGGACCTCTTCAGGAGATACATCCAGCTGCTGGTCGTGGTCGAGGTGCTCATCTTCCTCGTCTGCTGGGTCTACCAGTTGGGCATCGACGAGGTGGCGGTCACGGGCAAGCCCGTCGACGTCCCCTTTCCGTGGAAAGCCTACTTTCTCGTGTCCTTCGCCGCGCCGGTGGCCCTGACCTTCCTCACCGGGATCGTGGTCGTGGCATTCAATTCCTTTCTCTACGGCCAGCGCGGTCAGGCGGTCTTCAAGGAGGACGGCCTCGAAGGGTTCGCCGGAAAACTGGCCAGAACCGCCAACTTCTGCTTCCAACTGCCGTTTCTGCTGACTCTTCTGCTCCTGGGGGCGCTGATCGGCGTGGTATACAACATGGGCGCCATCATGGACTTTCTGGCCAGATTCGGAGAGGCCGCGTCCCGGTTCCTCCTCATCGGTCTGGGCTGCGTGCTGGCGGCGGGCACCATCTTCGGGGTGGTGCGCATGGTGCTCAACTACAAGCTGCGCAAGAAGAACATGGAGTACGATTACAAGCGCGAGGTCATGGACCGCCTGGGGATCGCCATCCTCGACGAAAGGACCATGATCGACAGCAAGGGCGCGGTGGTCACGTCGAAACCCATCGACGTCACGGCCGATACGCCCAGGGGCCTGCCTTCCGCGCCTCCCGTCGACGTCCTGGAGGACAAGTCCGACTCCCTCTGACCGACCTGACGCGACCCGCGGCCGGTCCCTCTCCGCCGTTCCTTCCTTCGGGCGTTCCGCCCTCCGAATAACCCGGTCAAGCCGGGTTATTCCATTTCAACATTCCATTATCATTGCATAATCCTCGCATCGCACATTGTCGTCTTCAATAATTCCGGGTTGTTGAATAATTTCGTGTGCAATATTGAGTAATTCAGTCGGAAAACCGTTCGTCGGGAGAAATTTCGATATATATTCGTACGGCCAGACTCCGAAAAGTTGTAGACTTAAAGAGTCTGAAAAGAAAATGGTGTTTACAGATACGGATTACCATGGTAGCGGTATCATAAAAAAAATTAGGTAGTAAAGTTGTTCGGGGGGATGACTCGAATTTTCAGAAATGGCGGGGGATGGAGTCGGATTTGTTCCTGCTTCAGACGCCGCAGCAAGTTTCGGGCGTAACCAAGTTGGTAAGGAGGGTGTGTATGAGTGACTATTCTGCCTGGGATTGGGGCGTAGGCTCCAGAACCGTGGCCGACCTGAACGAATGTGACTGCGACGTTGAGTGGCGGGAGGAGAACCAGGCCAGCCCGGACGGCGAGCAGGTGGCTGCGGTCGTCAAGACCGGCGAGGGCGAATTCAGCGTCTGCGTCAACGGATCATGCTGGGAACCCAGGTATGAGCGTATCTGGTATCTGCGGTACTCGCCCGACGGGCGTCTGGCCGGACTGGCCAACGACCAGGGCGACTGGACCATGTGCGTCGACGGCGAGCAGTGGGATGAGACTTACGGCTTCCTGTTCAACACCATGTTTTCCAAGGATGGGTCGGTCATCGCCTGCTGCGTCGCCGACTCCATGACGTACGGCATGGTCGTGGACGGCGTGGCCTGGGAAAATCTGTACGCCAACGCCAACAATTTTCATCTGAGCGAAGACGGTCAAAAGACCGCGGCCGTGGTGCAGACCATCCCCCTGGGGCAGGCCGAGGTCTTCAAGTTCAAGGAAGGCATCTACTCCGTGGCCGTGGACGGGGAGGCCTGGGACGTCAATTTCGTCAACGTCTGGAGCCCGCGCTTCAGCGCCGACAATTCGTCCGTGGCCGCCCAGGTGCGCCTCAACCTGTTCGACTACACCATCGTCGTGGACGGCAAGCCCTGGAACGCCATCTTCAACCAGGTGTGGGAGCCCCTGTTTCATCCCAAGAGCAAGTCGGTTGTGGCGCCGGTGCGCCTGTCCGGCAAATGGGGCATGGCCCAGGACGGCAAGGTCATATGGCAGCCGTCGTTCTTCCAGGTCTGGCAGCAGCAGTTCAGTCCGTCCGGCGACAAGCTGGCCGCCATCGTCTGCCCCGAATACGGGCGCTGGACCCTGGCCGTGGATGGCAAGCCCTGGAACACGACCTTCGGCGACATGGTCATGGACATGACCTTCAGTCCCGACGGAACGCGTCTTGCCGCTCTGGGCAAGCAGGATGAAAAGTGGACGGTCTTCGTCGACGACAGGGCTTGGGGCGGCCAGTACGACATGTGCTTCGCGCCGGTGTTCTCGCCCGACGGCAAGCATGTCGCAGCCCGCGTCGAGAAGAAGGGCAAGTACACCATCGCGGTGGACGGCAGGGAATACGGCCAGGGCTTCGACCAGTGCTTCGACCCCTCCTTCAGTCCGGATGGGAGCAAGGTCCTCATTCGCGCCATCGCGGGCGGGAAGTACATGCGAATCGTCGAACCCGTCGCAAAAATCATCGGATAAGGAGGCCCGACATGCAGGACATCTATTTACTGGTATCCGGGCCTCTGGCCTGGGCGGCGTGGACCATCTTCGCGCTGGGGTCGGTCTGGAAGATCTGGTCGACTCTGAACGTCGCCAGGCAGAAGGACCAGGTCCTTCTCAACTACGTTTCCCTCAAGTACGGGCTCAGGTCCATCATCAACTGGTCCATCCCGTTCAACACCGTGAACATGAGGCTGCATCCCGTCTTCACGGGCGTGGCGTTCTTCTTTCACATCGCCTTCTTCGCGCTGCTGGTCTTCGTGTCCGCGCACCAGATCATGATCGAGGAAGGCTTCGGCATCGGCTGGATCACCATCCCCGACGCAGTGGCCGACATCATCGCCTTTGCCGTGATCGGCGCCTGCATCTTCTTCGGCGTACGCCGGGTCGTGCGGCCCGAAGTCAAATATGTCACCGACTGGACGGATTTCGCACTCCTCGCCCTCGTGGCCTCGCCGTTCGTGACGGGCGTCCTCGCCTACCATCAGCTGGGCGACTACATGACCATGGTCATCCTGCACATGCTGTGCGCCGAGCTCCTGCTCGTGGCCATCCCCTTCACGCGTCTGAGCCACATGCTCCTGGCCCCCTTGACCAGGGGCTACATCGGTTCCGAGTTCGGCATGGTGCGCCACGTCAAGGATTGGTAAAAAGAGGAGAACGCTATGAAAGAACGCGTCTGGATAAAGGACGAAGGCATTGAGAGGGGGGCAGAGAAACTGACCCCCGAGAAGATCGAAAAGACGATCAACGCCGTGCTCGGCAATGAGGCCGGGGCACGGTTGAAAGCATATGTCGAAACCTGCGCCCATTGCGGCTTGTGTTCCGAGGCGTGCCATTTTTACCTGTCCCGGGACCGTGACCCGCGTTTCTCGCCTGTGGGCAAGGTCAAGCAGACCATCTGGGAGATGGTTGACAAGAAGGGAAAGGTTTCCGTCGAGTTCATGAAGCAGGCGACTCAGATCGCCCAGACGGAATGCAACCTGTGTAGAAGATGCGTACAATATTGCCCGTTTGGTATCGATATCGGCTACATGATGAGCCTGGTGCGCAGGATAGTGCATAAGCTCGAACTTACCCCGCTGTACATCCAGGATACGGCGCATTCCCATTCTGCTACCATGAACCAGATGTGGGTCAAGGATGACGAGTGGATTGACGCCCTGCACTGGCAGGAAGATGAGTTGCGGGAAGAGTTGCCTTCAGCCCGCATTCCTCTGGAAAAGGAAGGGGCGGAGATCATGTACTCGGTCATCGGCCCCGAACCGAAGTTCAGGACCCAGTTGATATACCAGGCGGCCGCCATCATGAATGTGGCCGGGATGGATTGGACCATGCCGGCAACGCCCGGATGGGACAACTCCGACATGGCCATGTTCACCGGCGACTCGGAAATGATGGGTCGGTTGAAGCGCCTGCACTTCGAGACGGCAGCGCGCCTACGCGTCAAGAAGATCGTCATGGGCGAATGCGGCCATGCTTTCCGGTCTGTCTACGACACGGGCAACCGCGTCCTCGGATGGCGCATGTCTCCGGTTCGGGTCGTGCACGCCCTCGAGTTCTACTGGGATCTGTTGAACGAAGGCAGGATCAAGGTGGCCAAGCAAATCGAGGAGCCTGTAACCTTCCACGACCCGTGCAACGTCGTGCGCGGCCGCGGATTGCACGAAAAGGCCCGCGAGGTGGTGCGGGCATTCTGTCCGAATCTGGTCGAGATGACTCCCAACAGGGAACACAACATATGCTGCGCGGCCGGGGGCGGCGTCATCAACTGTGGTCCGCCATTCAAGAATTCCCGCGTGGAGAGCAACAGCGTCAAGGCCGAACAACTCAAGGCGACCGGAGTGAAACTGTGCATCGCACCGTGTCACAACTGCCACGGCGGGCTTGAGGATATCATCCACAAGTACAAGCTGGACATGCAGCTCAAGTTCCTGGGTGAGATAATCTATGATTGCATGGAAAAACCTGATGCTGTCTAGGGGTGAATGATGAGACATAAATTACACAGATACACAATCTATTGCTCCGTCGTGCTCTGCATCACGTTATGCAGCATCCCGGCTTTTTCCCAGGAGGACACGGTTCTGAAGGTCGAGGCCTTCGGAACCCTGGAACGCCCCATCAGCGCCTTCGATCATGACACCCACAACGAGAAGGCGGAGATCCAAGACTGCGCCGTGTGCCATCACGTCTACAAGGACGGCAAGCTCGTCGAGGGGGAAAGCTCCGAAGATCAGGCCTGTTCCGAATGCCACACCCTCAAGGCCCAGGGTTCTCAGCCCGGCCTGCGCATGGCGTACCATCGGCAGTGCAAGGAGTGTCACGTGGAGAAAAAGAAAGGCCCCGTGGCCTGCGGCGAATGCCACGTGAAGAAATAAGTCCTGCCAGTTCCGCACACAGACAAGCCCGGCTTCCGTTCAGGAAGCCGGTTTTTTTTTCGGTATCTTTTCCCTCTTACGGAAGGGGTTTTGCCAGCCTCCCGCCAATATTTTGCTGCTTGGGTCAAGCGCAAGTCTTTGATTTAATATTCTGAAATTATGTACTAAAATTGTCCGAAATTCATCCGTCCGTGGATCTGGACTTGATTGTGAAAAAATGGATTTAGCCTTGACGAGATTTTCGGAATTCTATACCTCCGAGGTCGGAATAAATCATACCTGAACAGTCTGTTTCAAATTTCCTGTCCGGCTTTCGTGCGGACATGTTCGAGGTCTGGTTTTTCCGGGACAGAGGAGGGCGCCGGGAGGCGGTGCCTCTTGGCGAGGGTGGTTTCCGGAATTTTCCGGAGTGGATTTCAACAAAGGAATTTTCACATGGAGAAGGGAAGACCAATGCTGCGATGGGTCGGAATCCTGTGCGTAAGCATGGCAGTGGCCGGAATCGGTCTGAACGCTCTTGGGGGAAAGCAGGAAGAGGTCGCTACGAAGCAATTGGGTGCCGATCTCGTCACCATCGACACGCTCAAGCAGTTCGGTGATCTCGAGTACCCCGTTGTCCGGTTCGAGCATGACAAGCACACCAAGGCCGTCGAAGGGAAGTGCGAATCCTGCCACAAGGTGACCGGCAACACGGTCACGGCCAAGTTCAAGCGCGAGGCAGACACGACCGCAGCCGAAATCAAGGCCGTTTACCACGACAACTGCATCAAGTGTCACACGGACACGTCCAAGGCCGGCAAAAAGAGCGGGCCTGAGAGCGGACAGTGCCGGACATGTCATGCCGGGCCTGCGGAAACGTCCCGCACGCTGCCGACCTTCGACAAGTCCCTGCACTACAGGCACCAGTCGTCCAAGATGGTCCCCGCACCGGCTGGGCAGAAGGACAACTGCTCCAAGTGCCACACCCAGGACAAGCCCGAAAAGCGCAATCTTTCCTTTGCCGAAAACAAGGATCAGTCGCACGAGAAGTGCATGTCCTGCCACATGGAGATCGCCAAGGCCAAGCAGCCCAGCGGTCCCGTGGAATGCGCCGGCTGCCATGACGCCTCCGTGCGCGCCACGTTCAAGAAGGTCGCCGACGCGCCCAGGCTCGAAGCCGGCCAGTCCGATTTCTTCCTGCTCACGGCCGAACCCGCGAAGCCCGCTGCCGAGCCGGCTCTCATCAACGCCGTGCCCTTCAACCACAAGAAGCACGAAGAGAAGAACGAGAACTGCTCGGTCTGTCATCACACCGCCTCGACCAAGGGCGTTGTGGCCTGTTCCCAGTGCCACACCTCCCTCGGCAAGGAAGAGGGCGCCTTCATCACCACCGAGCAGGCCATGCACCGCGTGACCGCCAAGGCAAGCTGCGTGGGTTGCCACGCCCAGGCCCAGGAGAAGAAGCAGTGCGCCGGTTGCCACACCTTCATGGGTCGCACCGGTCAGAAGACCGAGGCCAGCTGCGCCAAGTGCCACGTCAGCCTCACGGCCGGCCCCGAGATGACCCAGGACAAGAACATGCAGGTCAATACCGCGGCCATGATCTTTGAAACCCGCGCCAAGTCCGACACGGTCGTCAAGGTCGACGAGATTCCCGAGACCATCGAGATCGGCGTTCTGGCCAACGAATACCAGGCCAGCAAGTTCCCGCATCGCAAGATCGTGCAGAAGATCATGGAAGGCATGAAGGACGACGCCATGGCTGCGTATTTCCACGCGAGCCCCAACGCCGTCTGCTCCGGCTGCCATCACAACAGTCCCGCTTCGGCCAACCCGCCCAAGTGCGTCAGCTGTCACGGCAAGGGCGCCGGCCCCCTGACGGAGGCCAAGCCCGACCTGAAGACCGCCTATCACCAGCAGTGCATCGGCTGCCATACGGAGATGGGTATCGAGAAGCCGGCGGCCACGGCCTGCACCGAATGCCACGCCGCGAAAAAGTAACCTGCCTGCAAGGTCGCAATAACGAGGAGCTACTATGAAACGCAGAAAATTCATTGGCATGCTGGCTGGCGCAGGGGCCTGTTTGGCGGCGTCTTCGGCCAGTGCCGGTGGAACTCATCATTTCACGGGATATCCCGAGAGCTTTGGGGTGCTCTTTGACAGCACCAAATGCATCGGCTGCAGAAAGTGCGAAGCCGCATGCAACAAGGTCAACGAACTGCCGGCCCAGCCCGTGCCCTTCGACGACCTGACGGTCATGGACAAGCGTCGCCGTACGCACCATGACACCTTCACGGTGGTCAACAAGTTCACGGTCGGCGACAAGCCGGTCTACCGCAAGCAGCAGTGCAACCACTGCCTCGAACCGGCCTGCGCCTCGGCCTGCTTCGTCGGCGCCTTCAAGAAGGACAAGACCGGCGCCGTAAGCTACGACGCCTCCAAGTGCGTGGGCTGCCGCTACTGCATGATCGCCTGTCCCTTCGAGATCCCGACCTACGAATACCATGACCCGGTCACGCCGCGGGTGCGCAAGTGCACCCTGTGCCAGCCGCGCATCGAGGAAGGCAAGCTCCCCGGCTGCGTCGAGGACTGCCCCAAGGGCGCCCTGGTCTTCGGCCGGCGCGAGGATCTGCTGAGCATCGCCCGCGAGCGCATCCGCAAGCATCCCGACACGTACATCAATCACATCTACGGCGAGAACGAGATGGGCGGCACGAGCTGGCTCTACATCTCGGGCGCGCCCTTCTCCCAGATCGGCCTGCGCGAGGACCTGGGCATCACGCCCGCCCCGCAGTTCACCTCCGGCCCCCTGGGCGTGGTCCCGGCCATCGTCGGCCTGTGGCCCGTGTTCCTGACCGGCGCCTACGCGCTGACCAAGCGCAAGGAAAAGATCTTCGAGGAAGAGCAGCACCACGCCGTGGCGGAAGCCGTGGCCGAAGCCCAGGCCGAAGCGGCCAAGAAGCTCAAGGCGGCCATGGACAAGGCGGAGCGCGACAAGCAGGCTGCCGTCGATCGTGAAGTGAAAAAGGCCCTGAAGGACGCGGAAGAGGCTCGCAAGAAAGAAGCCGAAGCCGCCGACGCGGGCGAGCAATAAGGAGGAGTGGCGATGTCTCACCACACCACACCCGACAAGAAATTCTGGACCCCGGCCAACATCCTGACGGCCATCATCCTGGCCGTCGGCCTGGTGCTGACCGTCAAGCGCTTCACCATGGGCATCGGCTCCGTCACCAACCTGACCGATGACAACCCTTGGGGCATCTGGATCGGCTTCGACCTGCTCTGCGGCGTCGCCCTGGCCGCCGGCGGCTACACGACCTCCGCGGCCGTGTACCTCTTCGGCATGAAGAAGTACCATTCGGCGGTCCGCCCGGCCATCACCACGGCCTTCCTGGGCTATGCCTTCGTCGTCTTCGCCCTGCTATACGACCTGGGCCGCTACTACCGGCTGCCGTATCCCCTGACCATCTACCCCGGCCCCACGTCCTTCCTCTTCGAGGTGGGTCTGTGCGTCGCCCTGTACCTGACGGTCCTGGCCATCGAGTTCTCGCCCGCGGTCTGGGAGACCCTGCGCTGGAAGAAGATGCGGCACTACGCCCACAGCCTGACCCTGGTCCTGACCATCTTCGGCGTCATCCTGTCGACCCTGCACCAGTCTTCCCTGGGCGGGCTTTACCTGATCGCCCCCTCCAAGCTGCACCCGCTGTGGTACTCCCCGTACCTGGCCCTGTTCTTCTTCGTTTCGAGCATTCCGGCCGGCCTGTCCATGGTCATCTTCGAAGGCGGCCTGTCCCACAAGTTCCTGCACCACAAGATGGACGCGACCCACATCGAGGAAGCGCCCGGCGTGACCCTGGGCTTCTCCAAGGCTGCGGCCGTGGTCCTTTTCGGCTACTTCAACCTGAAGTGGATCGGCGTGGCCATGGACGACAACTGGCATCACCTGGCCACGGGCTGGGGCGCCTGGTTCCTGGTCGAGGTCATCGGCTTTGTGCTTGTGCCCTGTCTCATGTACGCAGTGGCCGCCCGCGAGAAGAACCAGAAACTGGCCTTCTGGGCGTCCATCGTCACGGTCCTGGGCATCGTCCTGAACCGCCTGAACATCTCCCTGGTGGCCTTCAACTGGCAGCTGCCGTCCGAATTCCGCTACGTTCCTGCCTGGGAAGAGATCATGATCACCGTGTTTATCGTCACTCTGGAAATCACGGTCCTGCGGTTCTGCCTGAACAAGCTGCCGATCCTGCACGAACACCCCGAATTCAAGGAAGCCCACTAAAGGAGGCGTACAATGGAATTCATGACGTATCATGACTTCATGTTCTGGACCAAGGGCATGGCCTATGTCGGAATGGGCCTTGGTCTGGTGGCGTTCGTGGCCTTCTGGCTGTTCGTGACCGAACGGGACGAAGACAGGTTCGCTGACAAGGAAGAGGAATAGGCTCGGTCCGTTTCGACCAATGAAGGAGTATTCGTATGTATGAGATATTGACTGGTCCGCTGCTCTGGATTTCCTTTGCGGTATTCTTTGTCGGCCTGACCGCCCGCGTGGTGCTCTACTTCAAGGGGCTGGACTGGCGGCTGGACCGCGTGGCCTACAAGCCGCACATGAACTATGGCATCAAGGGCGCCGTGCGGTCCGTGTACCGCTGGCTGCTGCCCTTCGGCACGCACAGCTGGCGGGCCAAGCCCATCTTCACCCTCATGTTCTTCGCCTTCCACATCGGGCTCGTCATCGTGCCCATCTTCCTGGAAGGCCACGCCGTGATGATCCGAAACGGCCTGGGCATCGACTGGCCGTCTATGCCGCAGATCCTGGCCGACGTACTGGCCATTGCGGCGCTCATGGGCGGCATCGGCATCGCCGTGCGTCGCTTCCTGTTGCCCGAGGTACGCATTCTGACGGATTTCAAGGACGTCATGCTGCTGGTCCTGACCCTGACCCTGCTCTTCTCCGGCATCATGGCCTCGTACCACACCGCCAACTATTCGTTATGGATCAACCTGCACATCCTGTGCGGCGTGATCGTGCTTCTGACCGCACCCTTCACCAAGCTGGCCCACATCGCGCTCTTTTTCTGCACGCGCATCCAGCTGGGCATGGATTTCGGGATCAAGCGCGGCGGAATGAAGTCCAATTTTGACTGGTAAGCCAAGAGGAACACAACATGCCCGAAGGAAAACTTTGCAATAAGAAGCCCGTTTCCTGCCGCGAGGAGCTGGATGCGCTCCTCTCCGACAGCAACGGCAGACAATACTATGCGGAAATGGAACAGCTGGATGTGGACGCCGACGCACTGTGGGCGACCATCCAGAAGACCATGAAGTCCAGAACCAAGACCTGGCTCGACATCTGCGCCCACTGCGGCCTGTGTGCCGACAGCTGCTTCCTGTACAGCGTCAACGAGCGCGACCCCAAGCAGGTGCCGTCCTACAAGATCCAGTCCACCCTGGGCGAGATCGTCAAGCAGAAGGGCAAGGTGTCCAACGAGTTCATGCGCATGTGCATGGACACGGCCTGGTCCAAGTGCACCTGCTGCAACCGTTGCGGCTCCTTCTGCCCCTACGGCATCGACATGGGCGTCATGTTCAGCTACCTGCGCGGCCTGCTGCACTCCCAGGGCTTCGTGCCGTGGGAACTGAAGATCGGATCGGGCATGCACCGCCTGTTCCGCGCCCAGATGGACGTCACCGTCGAGGAGTTCGTCGACACCTGCGAGTGGATGGTCGACGAGGCCCTCGAAGAGTGGCCCTGCCTTGAGATCCCCATCGACAAGGAAGACGCGGACATCGTCTACATGATCAACGCCCGCGAGGCCAAGCACTATCCCGAGGACATCGTCGAGGCGGCCATCCTCTTCCATATCGCAGGCGAGAACTGGACCATGCCTTCCTCCGGCTGGGAAATGACCAGTCTGTCCATGTTCGCCGGCGACTGGGAAGCCTGCAAGATGCAGGTCGAGACCGTCTACGAGGCCATGGAGCGCCTGCGTCCCAAGCGCATGGTCGCCACCGAGTGCGGTCACGCCTACCGCGCCACGGTCATCGAAGGCCCGTACTGGGCCGGACGCCCCGACGGCAAGCCGCCCGTGGAGTGCATACACTACGTGGAGTGGATGGCCGAGGCCCTTGAGCTGGGCAAGCTCAAGATCGACCCAGCCAAGAAGATCAAGGAGCCCGTCACGGTCCAGGATTCCTGCAACTACGTCAGGAACGCCGGCCTGCGCGACTGCACGCGCATCATCATGAAGCACATCGCCGAGGACTTCCGCGAGATGGCCCCCAACAAGGAGCACAACTATTGTTGTGGCGGTGGTGGCGGCTTCAATGGTATCGGCCGCTATCGGAAGCAGCGCAACGTCGCGCTGAAGATGAAGCGCGAGCAGATCCTGGCCACGGGCGCGAAGTTCGTCATCGCCCCCTGCCACAACTGCTGGGACGCCATCCGCGACCTGGAAGAGGAATTCGAAATCGGCATCCGCTGGACCTTCCTGAAGCCCCTTCTGCTCAAGATGGTCGAGGTGCCCGAACACCTTCTGCCTCAGGAATAGGTCCGACGAGTCATCGGTCTGCCGCGCCATGCGCGGCAGACCGCAAACAGAACGGGAGTTGACACATGTTTACAAAGATTCTGTTCGCCACCTCCGGCTCTCCCTGCTGCGATGCCGCGGCGCGCGTCGCCTTCGATCTGGCCGCACGCTACAATGCCAAGCTCTTCGTCTACCATGTTCTGGGCGTTCCCAGCCGCGGGTTCAGCCAGGTGGTGGTCGATGTGCGCACGGGCGAGAAGGTCGAACTGGACGCGGACTACGCATTGTGGGTCAAGGACGAGCTCAAGAATACCTATGATCGACAGATGAAGAGCGGCGTGGACTGCGAGATCGACACGGCCGTCGGCATCCCGCACCGCGAGGTGCTGCGCAAGGCCCGGCAGGAGGACGTGGACCTCATCGTCATGGGCGCCAGCACCACGGGCTGCGAGGCCGACGCCGACGCTTACCAGCGCCATTTCGCCGGCTCCACTCTGCAGCGCGTGGCCAAGGCCTCCAAGGCTCCGGTCCTGGTGGTCAACCGCCCTGTGGCCTCCTTCTGGGGCGGCTTCACCAACATCGTCTTCGGCGCCGATTTCTCCAAGGCTTCGGAGCACGCCTTCAAGTTCGCCCTGAAGACTGCCAAGGAACTGGACGCCAAGCTGCACATCTTCCACGCCATCGACATCGGCTCCACGCACAGCCTGATCTCCCAGAAGCAGCTCGATGACCAGATGATCGAGGCCCGGGACCGGATGCGCCGGAAGTACCTGATTCAGACCGGGGACTTCAAGAACGTGTCGGCTGACATCTGGGAAGGCATCCCGTATGTCGAAATCGTCAAGTATGCGCGTGAGAAGCAGGCCGACCTGATCATCATGGCCCACCACTCCAAGGATGTGGGGGATGAGGAATCGGCGTTCGGCCACACCCTGGAGCAGGTGCTGCTGCGCGCAACGTGCCCTGTCGCGTCGGTCAACCGTCCGGACAAGATTCAAAACGTGTAACACTTTATCATTGTTGGGGGTGTATGATGGCCAAGAAAATCCTGATCATTGACGACGATCCCAATATTGTTACCTACTTGGAAGATATCTTCCAGGACGCCGGCTACTCGACCTGTAAGGCCACCGACGGCGCTGATGCCTTGGCCGTGGTCAAGCAGGAGAAGCCCAATCTGATCACTCTGGACCTGGAAATGCCCAAGGAATGGGGTCCGCGCTTTTACCGCGAACTGAGCCAGGAGGACGAGTACAAGAACATTCCGGTCATCGTCATCAGCGGATTGGCCGGCAACAAGTACGCCATCCAGAAGGCGGTCGCCTCCTTCACCAAGCCCTTCGACCGGGAGGAGTTGCTGAAGGTGATCAAGGAAAACATCGGGTAACGCCAAACTCAACTCGCAGGCGTCCTTGTCCTCTCGACACGGGCAAGGACGCCTTCTTTGCGCCATGCACAACATCGTCATTTCCGAATCCATCGTGATCATCACCCAGGACCCCGAGCACGGCAGGGTTCTGGCGCATATTCTCCACGAATACGGATATCAGCCGTCAAACTGCGACTACGATGACGCCCTCGTCACCGTAAGCGTGGTCCGGCCTCGCCTGGCCGTGCTCGGAATCTGCGATTGCAGGCTGGGACAGGGTGTCCTGCGCAAGATTCTCAAGAGCTTCCCGGAGGTGCGCGTCATTGTGCTGGTTCCGGAAGACGAGTATCAGATGGGGCTCGATTTTCTTGAGGAAGGGGCGTCGGACTTTCTGTTCAAGCCCGTTTCGGAGCGCGCGCTGCGCATCGCCCTCGACCGGGCCCTGACCTTCATCGAAATCCGGAAGGAAAGGGATCTGCTGATCGAGAAGAGCAAGATCCTCGAATCAAGCCATCAGCTCTGCCGACAGCTCTTCGACGAGGTGCCCTGCTACATTTCCGTCCAGAACAGGGACCGCCGCATCGTGCGGGCCAACAGGCAGTTCAAGCTCGATTTCGGGTCCTGTCTCGGCGAGCGCTGCTACGAGATCTACAAGCACCGCACGCACCCGTGCCCCCAATGCCCGGTGGAGGAGACGTTCCGCGACGGGATGGTCCATCAGACCGAGGAGGTGGTCACCACGCGCGCCGGGCAGCAGAAAATCGTGCTGACCCTGACGGCCCCGCTGAAAAACGACCACGGGGAAATCAACGAGGTCATGGAGCTGGCCACGGACATCACCCAGATTCGCGAGCTGCAGGACCGCCTGACCTCCCTGGGGCTGTTCATCGGTTCCATCTCCCATGGCGTGCGCGGCATGCTGACGGCCCTTGACGGCGGTCTGTACCGGCTCGAGAAAGGCATCCAGAACAATGACATGGAGCTGATCGCCAACGGCGCGGAGCGGGTCAAGCTGATGATTTCGCGCATCCGCAATTCCGTCCTGGAGATGCTCTATTACTCCAAAGACCGCGATCTGAACATCCAGACCCTGGACGTGCAGACGTTCGGGGACGGCGTGGCCAATTTCGTGGAGCCCAAGGCCACCAAGCACGACATCCGTTTCCAGAAGGAATTTCACGGCAATCTGGGCCGGTTCGAGATCGACCCCGAGGTCATCTCCGCCGGTCTGGTCAACATTCTGGAAAACGCCGTGGACGCATGCATCGAAGACGAGTCCAAGGAACGCCACGTGGTGACCTTCGTTGTCGAGGGGGACAAGAACAAGGTCTCCTTCATCATCCGCGACAACGGACCGGGCATCGACAGGGCCACCCAGGAGAAGATGTTTTCCCTCTTTTTCTCCTCGAAAGGCAGTAAGGGAACAGGGCTCGGGCTGTATATCGCCAACGATGTGGTGCATCAGCATGGGGGGCAGATATTTGTCGATTCCACCGTCGGCGAGGGGACGGAGTTTCGCGTCGAACTGCCGCGGAAATATGTAAAGAAAGACCCGCCCGCCTCAAACGGCGACAATGGCCAGCCCAAAGCGGTGTCCTAGAGGCATGGAAATGAATATTCGGAGGAACGCATGCGTTTGACCACGCGGAGCCGCTACGGGACCAGACTTCTGCTGGACATCGCCCTCAACCAGGACAAGGGGTGGGTCAATACGACGGATATCGCCAGGCGGCAGAACATTTCGCAGAAATATATCGAGAAACTGATCTCGGGCCTGCGGCGCAGCGGGCTCATCACGAGCAAGCGCGGGCCCTTCGGCGGGCACAAGCTGGCCAAGTCCGCCGCCGACATCACCGTCGGCGACGTGGTGCGCGCCCTGGAGGAAAAGGTCGCCCTGACCCAGTGCGCCGAAGGTACGCCCATCTGCGGCGAATGTTCCCTGGCCGGGGAGTGCGTTACCCAGTTCGTCTGGATCGAGGCCAGCAATGTGCTCATGAACACCCTCGACTCCTACCGGCTCGGCGAGCTGATCAGCCGCAAGGGCTGACGGCCTGCCGGGCGGCTGCCTCCGTCACAGCCGCTTCCTCCGGGGAGCGGCCCCCCGCTATCCTTCCCGTTTCTCCAGGATGAGCTCCACCACGGGGCGCTTGGGTACGTAGTGCCTTCCGGTTTCGTCCCGCCAGTATCTGATGGAGCCGTCCGCGGGCACATCCACGACCTGCACGTCCTCCACGGGCTTGCCCAGCGCCAGGACCAGGCTGATCTCCAGTTCCGGCGCCAGCCCGAGGTGCGCGCGCAGCCGGTCGCGGTCGATGGCCCCGAGCATGCATCCTCCTAAGCCATTTTCCACCGCTCCAAGCAGCATGGTCTGGGCCATGATGCCCAGGTCGATCCTGGCCATGTCCCAGTCCTTGGCCGTGTTGACCACGATGATGTAGGCGGTCGGTCGCTCGGACGGTGCGGGGCCGTCCCAGTCCTTGAGGTAGGCCGCCCATTTCAGGCAGCCGAAGACGGCCTCGTTGTCGGCCGGAGCCGTGCACAGGATGAAGCGCAGGGGCTGCCTGTTGGCGGCGGAGGGGCAGAGCCTGGCCAGTTCGACCAGTTCTTCGAGGGTCCGCATGGGGATGGCGACGCCGTTGTCGAAACGGCGGTAGCTGCGGCTGGCGGTGACGATGTCCTTGAGCATGCGCGCCTCCTCAGGTGTCGTAGATGTTTTCGAACCGCGCCTTGTACGCCTGGAACGTTCCCTCCGCGATGGCCTTGCGGGCGCCGGTCACGACCTGCAGGAAGTTGGCGAGGTTGTGGATGGTGTTCAGGCGGTAGGACAGGATCTCCTGGGCCTGGTAGAGGTGGCGCAGGTAGGCGCGGCTGAAGTTGCGACAGGTGTAGCAGGAGCACTCGGGGTCCAGGGGGCCGTCGTCCTCGGTGTACTCGGCGCGCTTGATGTTGACCTTGCCCAGGGACGTGAACAGCGTCCCGTTGCGGGCGTTGCGCGTTGGCAGCACGCAGTCGAACATGTCTATGCCGGCGTCGATGCCGCGGATGATGTCCAGCGGAGTGCCCACGCCCATGAGGTAGCGCGGCTTGTCCGCGGGCAGCAGGGGCGTGCTGTGGTAGAGGATGTCCATCATCTCGGGCTTGGATTCGCCCACGCTAAGGCCGCCCAGGGCGTAGCCGTCGAAGGGGATGTCGATAAGCTGGCGGATGCTTTCCTCGCGCAGGTCCCGGAAGAATCCGCCCTGACCGATGCCGAAGAGGAGCTGGTCGCCGCTGCCCTGGGGATAGGCCTTTCGGCAGCGCTCCGCCCAACGGGTGGTCAGCCCGAGGGATTTTTTGGTGTAGTCGTAGTCCGCGCCGTAGGGCACGCACTCGTCGAGGACCATCATGATGTCCGAGCCGAGGTTGCGCTGGATGGAGATGGCCTTTTCAGGCGAAAAGAAGTGCTTGGACCCGTCGAGGTGCGAGGAGAAGGCCACGCCGTCCTCGGTCAGCTTGCGCAGGCCCGAGAGGCTGAAGACCTGGAAGCCGCCGGAGTCCGTGAGGATGGGGCGGTCCCAGTTCATGAACTTGTGCAGGCCGCCACGCCGGGCGATCATCTCGTCGCCGGGGCGCATGCACAGGTGGTAGGTGTTGCCGAGGATGATGCGCGCGCCGAGGTTTTTCAGGTCCTCGGGGCAGACTGCCTTGACGGTCCCCTGGGTGCCCACGGGCATGAAGATTGGGGTGGGGATGACGCCGTGGGCCGTGTGCAGTTCTCCGGCCCGGGACGCGCCGTCGGTGTGGTGTATGGTGAATGTTCCAGGTTTCATTTCGGTTTTCGTTTCGTTGCGGTTTTGGTGGCCAGGCCCGCCTTGGGGCACAGGTCCTCGAGTTCGCATTCCGCGCAGGCCGGCTTGCGGGCCGTGCAGACCTCCCGGCCGAAGAGGACCAGGTAGTGGTTCACGGCGCCCCAGTCGTCCTGGGGGAAAAGCTTCATCAGGTCGCGCTCGATCCTGTCCGGCACGGTCTCGCGGGTCAGGCCCAGGCGGAAGGAGATGCGTTTGACGTGGGTGTCCACGGCGATGCCGGCCTGGACGCCGAAGGCGTTGGACAGGACGACGTTGGCCGTCTTGCGCGCCACGCCGGGCAGGGTCAGCATGTCCTCCATGGTCCGGGGGACCTGGCCGCCGTAGGCGTCGACGATCCTGGCCGCGGCGGCGCGCAGGTTCTTGGCCTTGTTGCGGAAGAAGCCCGTCGAACGGATGACGACCTCGATTTCCCCCACATCGGCATTTGCCATTTGCTCCACGTCCGGCCACGTGGCAAAGAGATGCGGAGTGACCTGGTTGACCCGCGCGTCGGTGCACTGGGCGGAAAGCACCGTGGCGGCCAGCAGTTCCCACGGCGACGACCAGTGCAGTTCGGTCCTGGGGACCGGGTAGCGGCGGGCCAGCCGTTCCCGTACGGCCTCGGCCCTGGCGGGGATGTTCGGTTTCGTCATGGCGGATACCTCGTGCGGGTGTCGGACCCCGAGTGAACGTGCCTGACAGTTTTTTTCCGCAACCTCAAGTATTTTGCACGGAGGCGCGAGATGAGCGAAATCCTGGTTTACATGACGGCCCCTGACGCGGAAACGGCGCGCCGCATCGGCCGCGCCCTGGTGGACCGTCGTCTGGCGGCCTGCGTCAACATCCTGCCGGCCATCGAGTCCATGTACTGGTGGGACGGGTCCGTGCAGTCCGAGGCCGAGACGGCGTTTCTGGCCAAGACAAGGTCGGACCTGTACGAGAGCCTGGAGGCTTGCGTTCTCGGGATGCATCCTTATGAAGTTCCGTGTATCGTGGCCCTGAACCTCGATCGCGGTCACGGGCCTTTCCTGCGCTGGATAGCCGAGCAGACGCAGTCGACCGGCGGAGCCCATGAAATGAGTTGACTGGGCAAAAAAATCGTTCATAGCAATGCGCAACGCATGATCCGAAGAGGAGAAGAGGTTTCGTGAGGTTTCACATTTTGACGTTCGGGTGCCAGATGAACGTGGCCGACTCCGACTGGCTGTCCCAGGCCCTGGTTTCACGGGGATGGACCGACTCCGCGGAGGATGACGCCCAGGTCTTCCTGGTCACCACCTGCAGCGTGCGGGAGAAGCCCGAACAGAAGGTCTATTCCCTGCTTGGCCGCCTCAAGGGCTACGCCGATCGCGACCCCTCGGTCTTCGTGGGCGTGGGCGGCTGCGTGGCCCAGCAGATCGGCGAGGAGTTCTGGAACCGCTTCCCATTCGTCCGCCTGGTTTTCGGCACCGACGGCACGGCCATGGTGCCGCAGGCCCTGGAGCGACTCGTCGAGGACCCGGCCCTGCGCGTAAGCCTGCTGGACTTCCTCGACCACTACCCCGAGCGCGAACAGCCCGAAGAGGGCAGGGTCGGGGCCCAGGCTTTCGTCAACATCATGCAGGGCTGCGACAATTTCTGCGCCTACTGCATCGTGCCCTTCACCCGCGGTCGCCAGAAGTCGCGTTCGTCCGACGCCATCGTGGCCGAGTGCGAGTCCCTGGTGCGGCGCGGGGCGCGGGAGCTGACCCTGCTGGGGCAGAACGTGAACAGCTACGGCCAGGACAAGCACGGCGACGGCACCACCTTCGCCTCGCTGCTGCGCCGCATCTCGGCCATTCCGGGCCTGGTGCGGCTCAAGTTCACGACCTCGCATCCAAAAGACATCGCGCCCGAAGTTGTGGCGGCCTTCGGCGAACTGCCGAACCTGAGCCCCCAGCTGCACCTGCCCGTGCAGTCCGGCTCCGACGCCGTCCTCAAAGCCATGGGCCGCAAGTACACGCGGCAGCGCTACCTGGACATAGTTCGGGACCTGCGCGCGGCATGCCCGCACATCGCCCTGACCACGGACATCATCGTCGGGTTTCCGGGCGAGACGCAGCGGGATTTCGAGGACACCCTGGAACTCATGCGCCAGGTCCGCTACGAGTCGAGTTTTTCCTTCAAGTATTCCGACCGGCCCGGGGTGCGGGCCGAGAAGATGGACTTCAAGGTGCCCGAGGAAGAGAAGGCCCGCCGGCTGTCCGTGCTGCAGGACCTGCAGAACCGCATCACCGCCGAGGAGCTCGAGTCCCTCGTGGGCGCCGAGGTCGACGTCCTGGTGGAGGGCAAGAGCAGGATGCAGAACGGCGAGGCCCTTTTCTGGAGGGGCCGGGACGGCGGAGGGCGCATCGTCAATTTTCCTTCGCCCTTGCCCGAGCTGACGGGCAAAATGATTCGCGTGCGCATCCTGGCCGCGAAGAAACACTCCCTCACGGGGGAGACCCGAGGTGAACCGTGGTAGAAATGACGGTATTCGGATTGGCCCTGGACGAGGATTCGCAGATGCCGATCCTCATTCTCAAGGACACGTCGGAGGACATCATTTTCCCCATCTGGATCGGAGCCATGGAGGCCATGTCCATTTCCATGGCCCTGAACAAGGTGCCCGTGCCCCGGCCCATGACCCACGACCTGATCCTGAACATCCTGGAGAAGCTGGCCGCCCGGCTGGAGGCCGTCGAGATCGTGTCGATCCACGAGGGCACGTACTACGCCGAACTGGTGCTGCGCTCCGAAGGCGGCGAGAGGCGCGTGGACTGCCGCCCGTCGGACTCCATCGCCCTGGCCTTGCGGGCCGAGGTGCCCATTCGGGTGTCCGAGGAGGTCATCGCCCTGAACAAGACCCTGCAGAAGGGCGTGTTCCAGGAGGTGGTCAAGGGCGAGGACAGCGAGAAGTGGACGGACATCCTCTCCAAATACAGCCTCGACGACATCAAGTACAAGATGTGACCCGACCGTGATCGACCTGCACACGCACACGACCTTCAGCGACGGGGTCCTCGTTCCGGCTGAACTGGCGCGGCGCGCCAAGGTGGCGGGGTACCGCGCCGTGGCCATCACCGACCACGCCGACGCGTCGAACATGGACCTTATCGTGCCGCGCCTGGCCGCCATGGCGCGGGAGTATTCCGTGTACATGGACATCGCCATCGTCCCCGGCGTGGAGCTGACGCACGTGCCCGCGGCCCTCATGGCCCAGGAGGTCGAGCGCGCCAGGGCCCTCGGGGCGCAGCTCGT
>DPKT01000126.1 GCA_003542385.1 Desulfomicrobium sp. | reverse complement strand
GTGGTGGAGGCGGGGCCGGGCGTGGAGGTCCTGGCCCGTCACGACGGCTGCCCCGTGGCCCTCGTGCAGGGACACCTGCTGGCCACCGCGTTTCACCCGGAATTGACGCCGGACCCGAGGATGCACGCATTCTTCCTGGAGTTTTGCGCCGCGCGGGTCGCGTTGCCGTAAAGGATTGAAGTCTGTTATGGGTGTCCCACAGGAGGTGCCCATGGACTTCACCCTACCCGCATACCGCGAACCCGATTTCTCGGCCCCCAAGCTCCGGGACGCCCCCGTGGCCCGCTTTGAGCCCGCCCCGGCCAACGGTGTGGCGCCGGCAAACTATCACGCCACATCCATCTTCCCGGAGTACATCCATCTTTCGCCCGGCAACTGGGTCCTGCCGACGCACTCGCGCATGGACTGCGTCGTCGTGCGCGAGGGCGAGGCCGTGGCCGTGCGCGAATTCCGCAACCTGCGCCGGGGCGACGCCGTGGCCGTGGGGCGCGGGGAGAACGGCGAGGACGGCATCTTCGTGCACACCGAAGGGTCCGGGGCTGCGGGGGAGGACGCCGAAAAGTTTTCCTTCCGCCGCAGCGTCAGCCGCGAGACCGCTTTTTCCGTGGACTACGACGAACTCTACGCCCTGCTGCGCCATGAGCGGGATCACGGCCGCATCGTCTGGGTCCTCGGCCCGGCCGTGGTCTTCGACTTCGATGCCCGCAAGGCCATGGTCGGGCTCATCCGCCGCGGCTTCGTGCACGCCGTCCTGGCGGGCAACGCCCTGGCCGTGCACGACCTCGAAGGGAGCATGTTCGGTTCGGCCCTGGGCCAGGACATCTATTTCCGCCGGGGCCGGCGACTGGGGCATTACAACCATCTCGATGTCATCAACGCCGTGCGGGGCATCGGCTCCATCGAAGGGGCCATCGCCGCCGGACTCGTCACCGACGGCGTCATGCACGCCCTCCACGCCAGGGGCGTGCCCTACGTCCTGGCCGGCTCCATCCGCGACGACGGCCCCCTGCCGGAAACCATCGCCGGCGCCTACGAGGCCCAGGCGCGCATGCGCGCCGTGACCGCCGAGGCCACCACGGTCATCGCCCTGGCTACGCAGCTGCACTCCATCGCCACCGGCAACCTGACCCCGTCCTACGCCGTCTGGCAGGGGCGTGTGCGGCCGGTGTACTTCTACTGCGTGGACATGTCGGACTTCGTGACCACCAAGTTGGCCAATCGGGGATCGCTGGGCGCACGGGGGGTGCTGACCAACGTGCAGGACTTTCTGGTCACCGTGGACCGAGGGCTGGGCGGGGAATGCCGGGAGGGGTGAGGAAGGCCGGCCGGGCCGGCCTTCCGTGAGGGAAAGGGATCAGGCGCCGTCGGCGAACATCTTGCGGGGGTCGAAGCCCATGATGAAGGCTCCCCAGTGCTTGCCGTCCACGTAAATGGGC
Source organism: Desulfomicrobium sp. (assembly GCA_003542385.1). Classification (GTDB taxonomy): domain Bacteria; phylum Desulfobacterota; class Desulfovibrionia; order Desulfovibrionales; family Desulfomicrobiaceae; genus Desulfomicrobium. Next base: position 21,488 of record DPKT01000126.1, on the reverse strand, counting down.
ATGGACAGGTCGTTCAAAATCTCGCCGGTGTCGCGCATGTAGGTCTGCAGGAGCAGCGGTTCGGTGTGGGAGCAGCGGCGCTGCTCGGTGCGGTTGCTCTGGTAGATGCGCTGGTGCCTGCTGTGCAGCAGGTCGCGGGCCGGGTCGCCGGTCATGGGCTGGGACACGGCGCCGTGGTGCACGGGCAGGTAGCCCTTGCGGTCGATGGCCAGGCAGTAGATCGTGCCCGGGATTTTCTTGACGTTTTCGTCCACCACAGCCTGCATCTCCTTGATGAAGGTCTCGCTGAAGGCCGTCAGGAACTTCTGGGGGTTGGTGTTCGGCACGGGCCGGTACTGGGTGTCAAAGACGTTGACCCCGCGGTCCTTCATGGCCTGGATGCGGCCCTGGTAGTCGTCGCGGACCTGCCTGGCCGTGGCGATGACGGCGTCGAACTTCCCCTCGCCGGTCTTGAAGCGGGCCACGAGCTCGAGCATCTGTTCCGTGACCCCGTTCAGGGTGTCCACGGACGTGGCCGAGACGTTCATGTCCGCGGCGATCTCCTGGCTCAGGGCGTTGATGCTGTTGACCTTCTGCACGACGTCGCTGTTGTTGGTCGAGAGCTCCTCGATGGCGGCGGCGATCTTGATGAGCTGGTCGTTGGCCGTCTCGAAATCCCCGATCATGCGCTGGAAGTTTTCCGTGGCCGCCGTGACCACGCTGTCCGTGTCCCGCGCGTAGTCCAGGATCTGGGCCGTCTCGGCCTGCGTGCGCTCTACGATCTTGATCATGGCCGCGATGTTGTTGGAGATTTCCTCCGTGGCCGGCTTGATGCGCCTGGACAGTTCGCGCACTTCCTCGGCCACCACGGCGAAGCCCTTGCCGTGCTCGCCGGCCCGGGCCGCCTCGATGGTGGCGTTCAGGGACAGCAGGTTGGTCTGTTCCGAGATGCCGTTGATGATGGTCACGATGCTCAGGATGTTGGCCGAGCTCTTGCCCAGGTCGTCGACGGTGTTGCGGAAGGACTCGACGATGTCGTTGATCCTGTGGATCTTGTCCGTGACGTCCTGCAGTTCCGCGTGGGAGCTGTGGGCCGTGTTCAGGTTGCTGGTGGTCTTCTCGGCCACGTACTGGGTGTTCTGGGCGATCTCGGCGATGGCCGTGTTGGCCTCGTTGCTGGCCATGGCCACTTCTTCGGCGATGGTGCCCTGGCGGGACGTCTTGCTGCGGGTGTCGAACACGGACTTGGCCATGCGCGTGCTGTCCAGGGCGATGTCGATGCCCATCTTCCTGATGCGTTCGACCAGTTCCCGCACGCTGCCCAGGAAGGCGTTGTAGCAGGTGGAGATGTGCTGCAGGTCCGGGTTGTCCACCTCCTGCATGGTGCAGGACAGGTCGGCCTCCTGCCCCTGGAGGTTCTGGAACACGGCGCCGATCTCGGCCATGCCCTTGGCGGCCTCGCGTTGCAGCGCCTTCATGGCGAAGACGCCGGCCGCCCCGGCCAGGACAAGGAGCGCGACGAGGACGATGCGCGTGACCGGGGGGAGGGAATCCCAGGCGGTCAGCAGCGTCCAGGCAACCCCCAGGGCGTTGAGGGCGACGAGGCCCGTTACGGCCGCGGCGATCTTGCCCCGCAGCGTGGAGAGTGCGCCTTTGCCGGAGGAAGCGGAGGTGTCGGTCGTTTTCATCGGGGCCCCTTGTGTGAAAGTTGTGTGGCAAATCATAGACGAGCCTGAGGCAAAAGAGAATAGCCCCGGCCGCAAAACTGTCAACTCCTCCCGTGCGGAGGGTACCGAGGCCTTTCTATGGACAACGCCACGGCGATGCCGTTATCAGGTACCTCCAAACATCGGAGGTGCCCGTGAGCATACTGATCAGGAAGGTGCGCCTGAAAGGCGAGGTGGTGGACGTGCTCATCAAGGGGAGCCGCTTCGACTCCATCGGCACGGATGTCGACGCGATGGCCGACGTGGTCATCGACGGCTCGGGCAAGGCGATCCTGCCGTCCTTCCATAACGCCCACACCCATGCGGCCATGACCCTGCTCCGCGGCTACGCCGACGACATGGAACTGCACACCTGGCTGTCCGAATACATCTGGCCCTTCGAGGCCAAACTGACCGAGGACGACATCTACTGGGGGGCAAGGCTTGCGTGCCTTGAGATGATCAAGTCCGGCACGACCTTCTTCGCCGACATGTACTGGCACTGGAAGGGCACGGCCCGGGCCGTGGAGGAGATGGGCATGCGCGCGGCCCTGTCCGCGGCCTTCTTCGACTTCGAGGACCAGGGCCGGGCCGAGACCATGAAGAGGCAGGTCATGGACCTGCACGCGGCCAGTTCGTCCTGTTCCGACCGCATCCGGTTCATCCTCGGGCCCCACGCCATCTACACCGTGTCCCCCGATTCCCTGTGCTGGCTAAGGGATTACGCCCGGGAGCACGGCCTGCTCATTCATACCCACCTGTCCGAGACCAGGAAGGAGGTGGAGGACTGTCTGGCCCGCTTCGGCAAGCGTCCCGTGGAGTATCTGCACGACCTGGGCCTTCTGGCGCCCAACCTGAGCCTGGCCCACGCCATTTGGGTGGATGACCGGGAGATGGCGCTGCTGGCAGAAAACGGCGTGCAGGTCGTGCACTGCCCCGTCTCGAACATGAAGCTCGCCTCGGGCCGATTCGACTACGCCGCCATGCGGGCCCACGGCGTGGGCGTGGCCCTGGGCACCGACGGCTGCTCCTCCAACAACAACCTGGACATGGTCGAGGAGGCCAAGGTGGCGTCCCTGCTGGCCAAGGTCACGGCCATGGACCCGACGGTCTTTCCGGCCCAGGAGGCCCTGGACGTGGCCACGGTGAACGGAGCGCGCATGTACGGCCTCGACGCCGGGCGCATCGCCACGGGCATGCTCGCGGACTGCATCCTCGTGGACCTGGACCATCTGCGCATGGTCCCGGGCCACAACCTCGTCTCGAACCTGATCTACGGAGCGGGCAGCGCCTGCGTGGACACGACCATCTGCAACGGCCGGGTGCTCATGCTCGGGGGCCGGGTCGAGGGCGAGGAGGAGATTCTGGAGCAGGTCCGCGCCAGCGTGGCCCGGCTGACCGGCCGGTCGGCGCCCGAGGCGGACGCGTGCTGATCGTCTACACGGGCAACGGCAAGGGCAAGACCTCGGCCTGCGTGGGGCAGGCCGTGCGTGCCCTGGGGCAGGGGCTGCGGGTGGCCTTCGGGCAGTTCATGAAGAAGGACGGCCAGGCCGGGGAGCAGAAGATGCTCGCGGACCTTCTGGGCGAGCGCTTCCTGGCCTCTGGCGCCGGGTTCTTCCGCGACGCGGAGTTCCCCGAGCACCGCCAAAAGGCCGAGGCCCTGCTGGCCTGGGCCGGGGACATGCTCGACCGGGGCGTGGACATGCTCGTTCTCGACGAGACCCTCTACGCCCTTAACCACGGGCTGCTGCTCGAAGACGAGGTGCGCGGCCTCATTGAACGCTGCCGCGAGCTGGGCTGCCACCTGGTTCTCTCCGGCCGGGGCGCGCCCGACTGGGTCACGGAACTGGCCGACATCGTCTCCAGCGTGACCGAGGTCAAGCACATCTACGCCCAGGGCGGGAAGGCGCGGCGGGGAATCGAGTTCTAGCGCCCCTGCTCCCCCATCCCGGCCCACTCCTTCGCGATGACCTCCTGCCCGCAGTCCGGGCATGCCCCCAGACGCAGCCTGTTGCGCTGCACCGTGAAACCCGACCGTTCGACCACCGTCTTCCCGCAGCCGGGGCAGACCGTGTTCTCCAGCCCCGACCCCGGGACGTTCCCGACGAAGACGTGGTGCAGCCCTTCGGCCCGGCCGATGTCCCAGGCCCGCTTCAGGGTGTCCAGGGGCGTGGGCCGGTGGTTCATCATGCGGTGGCAGGGGTGGAAGCGCGAGACGTGCCAGGGCAAGTCCGCGCCCAGTTCCGTGCGCAGGAATCGGGCGATGTCCCTGAGTTCCGCGTCGGAATCGTTCTCGTCCGGTATGACCAGGGTCGTCACCTCCAGATGCCAGCCCAGCCGTTTCATGTGCGCGAGGTTTTCGAGCACGGGCCCCAGACGGGCGCCGCAGACGTCGCGGTAGAACTCGTCGCGAAAGGACTTGAGGTCGATGTTGGCTGCCTGGATGAACCCGTCCAGGGCGTCGATGCACTCGGGGCTCTGGAAGCCGTTGCTGACCATGATGTTGGCCAGGCCGTCCCGGCGGGCCAGGGTCGCGGTTTCGAGCATGAGTTCGAAGAAGATGGTCGGTTCGGAGTAGGTGTAGGCGATGGACGCCGCGCCGGACGTGAGCGCCATGCGTACTATTTCCTTAGGGGGGACGGCCCGCCCCTCGATGGGGAGGCCCTGGCGGGGCGGCTGGGAAAGGGTCCAGTTCTGGCAGAAGGCGCAGTCCAGGTTGCAGCCCGGCGTGCCGAGGGACAGGGTCGTGCTGCCCGGCAGGAAGTGGAAGAGGGGTTTTTTCTCCACCGGGTCCAGATTCAGGGCCGCGATGCTGTCGTGGGACAGGGAGACGAGTTGTCCGCCGTCGTTCCTGCGCACCCCGCACTTTCCGGTTTCTCCCGCCTCGATGCGGCAGAAGTGGGAACACAGCCGGCATTGCACCGTGTCGTCCTTGAGTGGCCGCCAAAGCAGCGCAGGTGTCGTCATTTCCTTCCCCTCGTACGGATTTCCGGAGCGATGATGATCGGCCCTTGGTACTGTTGCGCGTCGTAGTCCGCGGGCGGGGGCGTGATCTGCATCAGGGTGCCGTTGTCCGGGTCCGATTCGATGCGCATGTTCCCGCCTCCTTCGCCGCTGCCGACCCCGGGCCCGACCTGCATGACCGTGTCCTTGCCTTCGCCCGACTCGATGACGATATCCGACGCCCACGCGGCCCACGCCGCGCAGCAGGCCAGGGCCAGGACCAGCCTTGCCAAGGCGCGGGTTTTTGCTTTACTTGGACCAGTCACGAGTTTATGCAACGTGGCCTCCGGTGAAATTGATTTTCAATACGCATAGCTCGTCGAAGGCGAAGAAACAAGGAGATGTACATGTCCCAGCGAGACAAGGCCTACAAGGATGCAGGGGTTGATATCCAGGCGGGGAACACCTTCGTGTCCCGCATCAAGTCCCTTGTCGCATCGACCTACACCAAGGGCGTTGTCAACGATATCGGCGGGTTCGGCGGCCTTTTCAAGCCGTCCATGTCCATGTTCAACGACCCCGTGCTGGTGGCGTCCACCGACGGCGTCGGCACGAAGCTCAAGCTCGCCTTCCTCTTCGACCGGCACGACACCGTGGGTATCGACCTGGTGGCCATGAGCGTCAACGACATCATCGTCCAGGGCGCAAGGCCCCTCTTCTTCCTCGATTATTTCGCCACGGGCAAGCTCGACATCGACAAGGCCGAGGCCGTCATCAAGGGCATCGTCGACGGCTGCAAGGAGGCCCAGTGCGCCCTCATCGGCGGCGAGACGGCCGAGATGCCGGATTTCTACGCCGAAGGCGAGTACGACCTCTCGGGCTTCTGCGTCGGCATGGTCGACAACGACAAGGTCGTGGACGGATCGAGCATCGGCGTGGGCGACCTCATCATCGGCCTCGGCTCGTCGGGCGTCCACTCCAACGGCTATTCCCTGGTCCGCAAGCTCTACGCCCAGTCCGGACTCGCTCCCGAAGATATCTTCCCCGGCACGGACAAGACCGTGGCCGAGGTGCTCCTGGCCCCGACGCGAATCTATGTGGAGGCCGTGCGCAACGTCATGCGCGACTGGGAAATCCACGGCATGGTCCATGTCACCGGCGGAGGCTTCTACGACAACATCGTGCGCGTCCTGCCCAAGGGCGTGACGGCCCAGATCCGCTTCGGCTCCTGGAAGGTGCCCCCGGTTTTCGAGTGGCTGCGCTCCGAGGGCAAGCTGTCCTGGGAGGAGATGCTGCAGATCTTCAACACCGGCATCGGCTACATCATGGTCGTGAAGAAGGACGTGGTCGTGGACGTGGTGCACCGTCTGGGCGCCTTGAAGCAGGATGCCTGGGTCATCGGCGAAATCGTCGAGCGCGCCGAGGGCGAGGAGCAGGTCCGCATCGACTTTCCCACTCCCGCCGCCGACAACTGCGCATAGCGGCCGTTTCCGGCCTTTCTTTTAAGCGCTTGCCAAGGCCGCAGAACCCTGCGGCCTCTTTTTTTGCTCTTTTTCCAGGCCGATCAGCAGGCAGGACGTCAGGACGAGAACCATGCCCGCGGCGCTGACGGTGGTGACGGTCTCCCCGAACACGGCCATGCCGATGGCGATGTTCGCCACCGGCGTGACCAGGGCGATGACGGACCCCTGGGACGCCGAGAGGGCCTTGTAGGAATAGGTCATGAGCAGCTGTCCGATGGCTGCGGTGACGCCGATGCCAAGCAGGATGAAGCCGCCACCGATGCCGATGTCGGACGGCAGGACGTTGGCCGGGATGAGCATGAGCCAGAAGCCGACCACGCACTGGGAAAAGAAGATGGCGTAGGAGGATTCCGTGGCCCGGAGCTTGCGCACGATGACGATGGCCAGGCCCGAGAGCATGCCCCCGGCCAGGGCCAGGAGTTCGTTCAGACCGATGGCGGTCAGCAGGTCCTCGCCGCGGCCCGCGGAGGTCAGCGCGACCCCGAAAAAGGACAGCAGGATGAGGCCCCAGGTGCGCGGCGAAACCCGCTCGCCGAGCAGCAGGACGCCCCAGATGGCCGCGAAGACCGGGTAGGTGTAGCTCAGGAGCGTTCCCTTGCCCAGGCCGATGGCGTTGATGGACCAGAAAAAGAGAAAGACCGAGACCCCACCGGTCAGGCCGCGGGCGAAAAGCAGGGCCGGGTTGTGGAAGTCGAGGCGGATGCGCCGGCTCATGGCGGCCGTGCCCAGCAGGGTCAGGCCGATGGCGAAGCGGAAGAGCGACGTCTTGAACGGGTCGATGCCCGGCGCCAGGCGGATGAGCGTCGAGGTGGCCGAGAAGAACAGCGTCGAGGCCAGCATACTGAGAAAGCCAAGGGTCCGGTCGTTCATGGCTTACGTCCAGAGCACGGGTTCGCCCTCGCGCAGGAACGGGTTGAAATACCCGTAGTTGACCCAGGGGCAGGCTTTCCGGAGCCGTTTCATGAAATTGGCCAGGCCCATGGACGGTTCCGTCGGGTCGCCCACGCAGCCCAGGTAGAGGTCCGGGTCGAGGCTCAGGTTGCGCATCTGGACATAGTCCGGCCTGGTGGACGAGACGAGGCCGGTCAGGGCTTCCAGTTCGCTCTCGGTGTCATTCACGCCGGGGAAGAACAGGTAGTTCAGGGACACGAACAGCCCGTTCTCCTTGGCCGTGGCGATGGTCCGCAAAACGTCGCCGAAGGCGTAGCCGTGGGGACGGTAGTAGCTATTGTAGACCGCCTCCCGCGCGCTGTTGAGGCTGACGCGGATGGANNTGGCCAGGCCGGGGATGGCTTCGGGGAGGCTCGCGTTGGTGTTCACGTTGACCGTGCCCTGTCCGCCCTGGGCGCGGAAGCGGCCGATGGCCTCGGCGATGAGGGCCGCCTCGGTCAGTGGCTCGCCCTCGCAGCCCTGGCCGAAGGACAGGACCGGGTTCTTGGCCCGGCGTGCGTGCTGGAGCATGACCTCGGCGATTTCCTCGGGGGTGGGCGTGAAGTCGATGCGGTTCTGGGGCGAGGGGAAATCCGAGCCCGCCGGCTGGTGCGAGATGCAGCCGTAACAGCGCGCGTTGCAGGCCCTGGCCGTGGGCAGGGGGGCTTCGTAGCGCCCCAGGGCCAGGTTCTTGGCTGCCGGGCAGCAGAAGGTCAGGGCGCAGCGGGCCAGATGCTGGATGAGGCGGTTTTTCGGGAAGCGTTTGAGCAGGTCCTCGGCGCCCTTGGAAATTCTTTCGGGGGCGACGCCCGTGAAGACCTGACGCCGGTCCTTGTCGACCTGGGTGGCCGCGACCCAGAAGCGGTCACGGGCGAACCCAACCGCCCCGTAGGCGAAAAGGGGGAGGTTCGGCGCGCCTTCCGTCTTGAGATACGCGGCGGTGGCCGCAAGGGTGTAGGACGGGCAGACGAAGGCGGCCACGGCCCTTTCCTCCATGGCTTCGGGCTTGCCCGTGGCCGGGTCCAGGCCCAGGGCGCTGCGACCGGGGAGGAGGTAGAGGTCGCTGCCCTCGGGCAGGGGGATGAGCTCGTCAGGGCGCGGCAGGGCCAGTTCCCGGCCCCTGCGCACGAGCATGAGCAGGTCCGGGTGGTCGTAAACGCTGCCGTCCGCATCCGCGAACACCAGGGCCGGTTGAATCTTCTTGCTGCTCATGCGGCGCTCCTTGCAAAAAAGAAGGCAGAGGTGCGCATGCACCTCTGCCCCGGAATGTTCGAAAACAAGAGGCGATTAACGCTTGGAGTACTGGAACCTGGCGCGGGCTGCGCGCTGACCGTACTTCTTTCTTTCCTTGACGCGGGAGTCGCGGGTCAGGAAGCCGGCGCGCTTCAGGACGCCGCGCATTTCCGGATCGAACTCCAGCAGGGCGCGGCTGATGCCGTGGCGCACGGCCTGGGCCTGGCCGGAAAGGCCGCCGCCGGTGACGCGGCAGGCGATGTTGAACTTTTCAAGGGTCTTGGTCAGCTTGAGGGGCTGACGGATGATCATCTGCAGCGTGGCGCGAGGGAAGTAGTCGGCCAGCTCGCGTCCGTTGACGGTGATGGTTCCGGTGCCCTTGTACAATCTGGTCCGGGAGACGGAAGTCTTTCTTTTGCCGGTACCGTAGAAGAAATCTTGGCTCATAATCCTCTCCATCCCTGCTTAGATGTCCAGCACTTCAGGCTGCTGGGCCTGGTGGGGGTGTTCCGTGCCGGAGTACACTTTCAGTTTCTTGATCAGCTGGTAGCCCAGGGCGCTCTTGGGGAGCATGCCGCGGACCGCCTTGTGGATGACCGTTTCGGGGCTCTTGCCCATCATTTCTTCCAGGGTGGTCTCCTTGAGGCCGCCCACGTAGCCGGTGTGACGGTAGTACACCTTCTGGGAGGGCTTCTGCCCGGTCACTTTGATCTTGTCCGCGTTGATGACGATGATGAAATCGCCGTTATCCATGTGCGGCGCGAACTCGGCCTTGTGCTTTCCGCGGAGGCGGGTGGCTATTTCCGTTGCAAGACGGCCCAGGACCTTGTCCTTGGCGTCGACAAGGTACCATTTGTGGGTCAGTTCGCTTGCTTTGGGGCTGTAGGTCTTCATTTCTGTGGCTCCTGCCGGTAAAACCCGTGTCGTTGCGGGTGCTTTCAACCTTGAAATCGGTGGTAACGTGCACAAATGGTTGTGCTTTACCCCTCTAACCGCTACAACGTAACGAAACAATGCTTGTGGGATAAGGAACGAATCAGCTATCTGTCCTGGGCCCGCTTGTAAAGCATTTTTCGCAGGATTTCGAAGAAAATTTTTCACCCGCCGGGAACGCCCCGGCACCCCCGGGAGGTCGATGGTGGCCAGCATACGCAAGGGCCTGCTTCAGCTCGTTTTTTCCGGTAGCTTCATGAAGCGCTGGAACGACAAGATGCGTCCCATGGAGCTTGTTGAGGTGGACAAGCAGGCCCACAAGATGATCGCGGCCTGGCTCCTGTTCGAGCTCAACTCCCAGGGCATGTCCCCGGAGGAGAAGTCGGCCCTGGGCGAGGACATCGTCCGCGGCGGCATCTTCGACTACCTCTACCGGTTGGTCATCACCGACATCAAGCCGCCCATCTTCTACCAGATCAAGGCCAACCCGGCCCACTACGAAAAGCTCACGGCCTGGGTCCTGAACGAGCTCCAGCCCAGGGTCCAGCCCTTGGGCAAGGATTTCTGGGAGGCCATGGGGACCCATTTCGAACGCCAGGTGCGCCGCGACGAGAGCCTGGCCTCGCGCATCCTGGACGCAGCCCATCTCTTCGCCAGCCGCTGGGAGTTCCATCTCATCCGCGACCTGAACCAGTGGGACGAGGAGATGGACGAGATCGAGGAGAACTTCCGCCAGGGCCTCGAAGCCCACCTCGACCTGGCCGGGGTGCGCCAGCTCCTGGAGGGGCCCGGGACCAGGCTCGGCAAGTTCGCCTTCATGTGCGGGCGCCTGCGGTTCCAGAAGCGCTGGTCCCAGACGCCGCGCATCCCCGAGACGTCGGTCCTGGGGCACATGTTCATCGTTGCCTGCCTGGCCTATTTCTTCAGCATCGCCGTGGGCGCCTGCCCGGTCAGGCGGCACAACAACTTCTACGCCGGCCTCTTTCACGACATCCCGGAACTCCTGACCCGCGACATCATCTCGCCGGTCAAGAGTTCCGTGCAGGGCATCGGCGACCTGATCCGCGAATACGAGGGCAGGGAAATCGAGCATCGCCTCTTTTCCATCCTGGACCGTTCGGTGTACACCGATCTCGTGGAGCGGCTCTCGTATTTCCTGGGCATCGAGGTCGGCTCCGAGTTCGAGGCCACCATCCTGCAGGACGGCGCGGCGCGCATCGTCAGCTGGGAGCAGCTCCAGGGAGTGTACAACGAGGATCGGTTCTGTCCCAAGGACGGGCGCATGCTCAAGATCTGCGACCATCTGGCGGCCTTTCTCGAAGCCTACACCGCGCTGTCCAACGGCATAACCAACGCGCACCTGCAGCAGGCCTCGTGGCGGATCAGGAACCTCTACCAGAACCAGTCCCTGACCGACGAGCTGCACATCGGGGCGCTGCTGGCCGATTTCGACTGAGGACACCACAGGGGCGAACCCTGTTTTTCCACATACTCAACACGGGAGTTCATCATGCTGGTTCGCAAGAGGGTCTGGGATATCATGCGGTCGGATTTCGCCGTCGTGCGCGAGGACGCGAGCCTGTCCGAAGCCATAGGCGCCCTGCGGGACATCCGCGGCAGGCAGCCCGACGGCAGCTTCGTGCTGGTTTTTTCCAAGAGCGAGAAATTCATGGGCATCCTGTCCATGTGGAACCTGATCCAGGGCATCGGTCCGTGCCTGCTCAAGGGCTCGGTCCTGGACGGCAACGAGGTGGATTGGGACAGGGCGTTCTCCATCGCCTGCCGCAGCTGCGCGCAGGTCCGCATCACCGACTGCCTGCAGCACGACATCCCCATGCTCAAGCCCAACGACCCCCTGGCCAGGGTGCTCGAGGTCTTCCTCGACTACCGCCGCGGCCGGGCCGTGGTGGAGGAGGGCGGGCGCATCATCGGCGTGGTCTGTCTGGCCGACCTCTTCAAGGAGATTTCCGATTCGCTCATCCCGTAAACCGGCAGAGGGGAGGGGGCCGGAAAGGTTTTCCTCTTTCCGGCCGCTTCGAGCTGCGGATTGCGTTTCGCAAGGGGCGCAACTCTCGTCAGCATGGATTGGGCCGACACATCATTTCGTGTCGCCCGACCTTGCAACTCAGCCATGCCTGGCGGCGTAGGGGGCTTGTCCGTGACGATCGGGATTCCAGTCCTTCTCGGGTTTGCGAGCCTTTCTGTCGCGCTGGTCGCCGTCGTGGTCTGGAACCTTCGCCTGCGCGGAAAGGTCCGGGCCAAGACCGTGGAGCTGGAGGCGTCCCTGCGGGCGTCGGTCGAGAGGGAGGACAACTACCGCCTTCTCGTCGAACACCAGACCGACCTCGTGGTCAAGGTCGATGCCGAGGGGCGCTTCCTGTACGTCAGCCCGACCTACTGCCGCGTATTCGGCCGCAGCGAGGAGGAATTGCTGGGTCGGGCGTTCATGCCCCTGGTCCACGAAGACGACCGTCAATCCACCCTGGAGGCCATGCAAGCCCTCCTCGTCCCGCCGCACACGGCCTACCTGGAGCAGCGCGCCATGACCGTGGACGGCTGGCGCTGGTTCGCCTGGAACGACTCCGCCGTCCTGGGGCCTGACGGGAAGATTCGGGAAATCATCGGTGTCGGCCGGGATATTACCGAGCGCAAGGAGGCCGAGGAGCTGCTCCGCCTGAGCGAGGAGCGCTTCGCCAAGGCCTTCCATTCCAGCCCCGCCCCCCTGGTCATCTCCGACATCGAGAGCGGCCGTTTCATCGACGTCAACGCGCGCTGGGTCGAGATGCTCGGCTTCGCCAAGGAGGAGCAGATCGGCCGGACCTCCAAGGAGGTCGGCATCTGGGCCGACCCGGCCCAGCGGGACAATGCGATCGCGCTCATCCGCAGCCAGGGGCATTTCAAGGAATTCCCCATCGATTTCATGACCAGGGACGGACAGATCCGTTCGGCGCTCTGGTCCGCGGAGGTCATCAGCCTCCAGGGGCGCGAGGTCATGCTCTCGCTCCTCTTCGACTACACCGGGCGCAAGCGGACCGAAGAGGCCCTGCGCGAGAGCGAGAGCCGCTACCGCTCGGTGGTGGACAACATCCAGGACGTCTTCTACCGCACCGACGCCGCCGGGCTGCTGGTCATGGTCAGCCCCTCGGGAGCGCGTCTGCTCGGGTATGACAGCACCGACGAGATGCTCGGCCGTCCCAACGAGACGTTCTGGTTCGATCCGGAGAAGAGGGCCGAATTTCTGGGGCTCATCCGGGCCCATGGCCGGGTTTCTGATTACGAGGTGACCCTGAAGCGTAGGGACGGCCGGCCCGTCCTCGTGGCCACTTCGTCGGGCCTGTATTTCGACGGGCAGGGAAACGCCCTCGGGGTGGAGGGGATTTTCCGCGACATCGCCGAACGCAAAAGGGCGGAGGAGGCCCTGCGCGTCTCGGAGGAAAGGTTCCGCAGCATCGTCGAGGCCTCGCCCATGGGCATGCATTTCTACCGTCTTGACGAGGCCGGGCGGCTCATCCTGGAAGGGGCGAACCCGTCCGCGGGCACCATGCTGGGCATCGACCACGCCTCGCTGGCCGGGCTGGCCATTGAGGACGCGTTCCCCGGCCTGGCCGGCACGGACATTCCCGAGATGTATCGTCGCGTGGCCAGGGGGGAGCTCGAATCCCAGTTTTTCGAGACGGCCTACGATGACGGCCGCATCTGCGGATTCTACGCGGTCACGGTCTTCCGCATCGGGACCGACGCTGTGGCCACGGCGTACCTCGACATCACCGACCGGCGCCGGTCCGAAGAGCTGCTGCGCCAGTCCGAGGAAAAATTCTCGCAGCTCTTCAGGCTGTCCCCCTATGCCATATCCCTCTCGGACCCGGAGAGCGGACTCATCGTCGACGTCAACGACGCCTTCGTCCAGCTTTCGGGCTATGCACGAGACGAACTCTTAGGCCGGACTTCGCTGGAGCTGGGCCTCATCGTCGATCCTTCGAAGAGGGCCGGGATGGTCGAAAGGCTGCAAAAAACCGGACAGGGTGGCAGCGTCGAGATGGACGTGCGGTGCAAGGACGGCTCCCTGATACCGTGCAGCGTCTCGTGCCAGTTCGTGACCATCGACAGGCGGCGTTTCATGCTGTCCGTGACTCGCGACCTCTCGGAAACCCGGCGCATGCAGGAGATCATGATCCAGACCGAAAAGATGGTTTCCGTGGGGGGCATCGCCGCCGGCATCGCCCACGAGATCAACAACCCCCTGGGCATCATCGTGCAGTCCGCCCAGAACCTGGTTCTGCGGACGCGGCCCGACTTCCGGCGGAACATCGAGGTGGCCGAGGGCATCGGCCTGGACATGGCCCTGCTCGAAAAATACATGTCGGAGCGCAAGATCCTGTCCTTCGTGGCCGACATGCAGGCCGCAGCCGTCAGGGCCGCGGACATCATCCGGCATATGCTCGATTTCAGCCGCCGCAGCGAATCAAGGCGCACCGCATGCTCCGTGGATGTCCTGGTCGAGCGGGCCGTGGAGTTGGCCAGGAGCGATTACGATCTGAAGAAAAGCTATGATTTCAGGAAAATCGAGATCATTCGGGAGTTTGCCGACGGGCTGCGGCAAGTTCACTGCACCGAAACCGAAATCGAGCAGGTCCTGCTGAATCTCCTGCGCAACGCGGCCCAGGCCCTGGCCACGTCCGAACCCGCCGAATCCCCGCGCATCGTCATCCGTGCAGCCAACGTCGAGAGCGGGGTGCGCATCGAGGTGGAGGACAACGGTCCGGGCATGGCCCCGGCGGTGCAGCGACGCATCTTCGAGCCCTTCTACACCACCAAGCCACCCGGCGTCGGCACGGGCCTGGGCCTTTCAGTCTCCTACTTCATCGTCACCCGCGGACACGGCGGCAGGATGTGGGTCGAGTCAGAGCCGGGAGCGGGAGCGAAATTCATCGTGGAACTGCCGTGCGAAGCGGCTGCCGCAACGGGCGGGGACCGTCCCGGAGCGTGAGCCGCCGCCCCTCGGGACACGGGTCCCGGAGGTGTTCGGTTCCGGAGCCCGCACCAAACGAGAATCCCCCGGAACGCATGGGCGTTCCGGGGGATTCTATGCATTGAAGCGAATCGTGTTCAGGACGGCTTGCCCGAACGCACCTCGGGCCAGATTTCGTCGATGGCCTCGATGGTCCTGACCGTGAGGCGCTTTCTGAGCTCCTTGGGGATCTCGTCCAGGTCGTGGGCGTTGCGGGCCGGGATGAGGACCTTGCTCACGCCGTGGCTGACAGCGGCCAGAATCTTCTCCTTGATGCCGCCCACGGGCATGACCCGGCCGCGCAGGGTGATCTCGCCGGTCATGGCCACGTCCGAGGCGATGGACTCGTTGGTGATGGCCGACATGAGGGCCGTGACCAGGGTCACGCCGGCCGAGGGGCCGTCCTTGGGCGTGGCGCCTGCCGGGACGTGGATGTGGATGTCGTGGGTGTCGAAGAAGTCCTCCCCGATGCCAAGCATCGCGCTCTTGCTGCGCGCGTAGCTGAGCGCCGCCTGGGCGCTCTCCTTCATCACGTCGCCGAGCTTGCCGGTCAGGATGAGCTTGCCCTTGCCCGGCAGCAGGCTGCACTCGATGTGCAGGATCTCGCCGCCGTACGGGGTCCAGGCCAGGCCCAGGGCCACGCCGGGGGGCATGGCGCTCTCGCGTTCCTCGTCCATGAACTTGGGCTGGCCCAGCAGCTTGACTAGGGACGCGCTCGTCACCCGGAAGGGGCCCTTCTTTCCTTCGGCCACCCGGCGGGCGTACTTGCGGCAGACGGAGCCGATCTCGCGCTCCAGGTTGCGCAGGCCCGCCTCGCGCGTGTAGCCCCTGATGATCTCGGCCAGCACGGCGTCGGAGATGACCAGGGTTTCGTCCGTGAGGCCGTTCTCCTTGACCTGGCGGGTCAGGAGGTAGCGGCGGGCGATGACGATCTTTTCCTGCTCAGTGTAGCCGGGGATGCGGATGACCTCCATGCGGTCCAGCAGGGCAGACGGGATGGTGTCCAGCATGTTGGCCGTGCAGATGAACATGACCTTGGACAGGTCGTAGGGGACGTTGAGGTAGTGGTCCGTGAAGGAGTTGTTCTGCTCCGGGTCCAGCACCTCCAGCAGCGCCGAGGACGGGTCGCCACGGAAATCGCTGCCGAGCTTGTCGATCTCGTCGAGCATGATGACCGGGTTCACGGTCCCCGCGTCCTTCATGGACTGGATGATGCGGCCGGGCATGGCGCCGATGTAGGTCCGCCGGTGGCCCCGGATCTCGGCTTCGTCGCGCATGCCGCCCAGGGACATGCGCACGAACTTGCGCCCCAGGGACCTGGCGATGGATTTTCCGAGCGACGTCTTGCCCACGCCGGGAGGGCCGACCAGGCACAGGATGGGCCCGCGCAGCTTCTTCACCAGGGCCTGCACGGCCAGGTATTCGAGGATGCGCTCCTTGGGCTTCTCCAGCCCGTAGTGGTCGTCGTCGAGGGTCTTCTGGGCCTGCTTGATATCAATGTCCACGTCGCGGAGCACGTTCCAGGGCAGGGCCAGGATCCAGTCCACGTAGTTGCGCAGCACCGCGTACTCGGCCGAGGACGGCGGGGTCTGGCGCAGCTTCTTCATCTCGGCCATGGCCTTGGAGCGGGCGTCCTCGGGCATGTCCTTGGTCTTGAGCTGGTTCTCCAGGTCTTCCACGTCGGCCTTGGGGTCGAAATCGCGGCCCATCTCCTTGTGGATGGCCTTCAGCTGCTCGCCCAGATAGTAGTCCTTCTGGTTCTCCTCCATCTGCTTCTTGACGCGGCCCTTGATCTTCTTCTCCAGGGAGAAGACCTCGACCTCCTCCTGGATGAGCTCGTAGACCCGTTCCAGGCGGCGCACCGGGTCGCGCAGTTCGAGCACGTCCTGCTTGCGGTCGTAGGTGGCCTTGAGGTGCGGCGCGATGCTGTCGGCCAGGCGGCCGGGCTGGTTCACGCTGGTGATGGCCAGGACCGTCTCCTTGGCCAGCTTGCGGTTGA
Source organism: Desulfomicrobium sp. (assembly GCA_003542385.1). Taxonomy (GTDB): domain Bacteria; phylum Desulfobacterota; class Desulfovibrionia; order Desulfovibrionales; family Desulfomicrobiaceae; genus Desulfomicrobium. The sequence goes on along the minus strand of DPKT01000126.1, from coordinate 5,234 downwards.
CCTGGGCGTACTCCTCCACGGCCTCGTGGGCGGCGCGCACCAGGGCCTCGCCCTCCACGGGGTTGCCGTCGATGTCGGGCAGGGCCGTGACGCGCACCATCTGGATCTCGTCCTGGATCACCAGACCGTGGGCCTGGTCCCAGGAGGCGCGGTACAGGCCCTCGAAGAGGACCTTGATGGTCCCGTCGGGGAGCCGGAGCATCTGCAGGACCTTGCTGACCGTGCCGACGTCATAGAGGCCGTCCACCTCGGGCCGCTCCTGGCTCGGATCCTTCTGGGCCACGAGGAAGATGCGCTTGTCGTAGGTGTCCAGGGCCCGTTCGATGGCCTTGATGGAGGAATCGCGGCCCACGAAAAGCGGCACGATGGATTTGGGGAACATGACCACTTCGCGCAGGGACATGACCGGCAGGGTCAGGCTCCCGGGGTGGTTCTTCTCGAAAATGATGGCATCGGACATGGCTGGTCTCGCTGGTTGCGCCCGACCGGGGTCAGGCGCTCTTGGCCTCGGGCTTGAAGAGGATGAGGGGTTCCTTGCCCTCCTCCACCACGGCCCTGTTGATGACGCACTCCGTCACGTCCTTCATGGACGGGATGGTGTACATGATGTCGAGCATGATGGACTCCATGACGGAGCGAAGTCCGCGGGCGCCCGTCTCGAGCTTGATGGCCCTGGCGGACAGGGCCTTCAGGGCGTTGGTCGTGAACTTGAGCTCCACGTTCTCCAGCTCGAACATCTTCTGGTACTGCTTGACCAGGGCGTTCTTGGGCTCCTGCAGGATGCGCATCAGGTCGTCCTCGGTCAGCTCGGTCAGGGAGGTGATGACCGAGATGCGGCCCGTGAACTCGGGGATGAGGCCGTAGCGGATGAGATCCATGGGGTGGACCTGGCGCAGGAGGTTGTCGGTCGTGGTCTCCTCCTTACGGCGGACCTTGGCGCCGAAGCCCATGCTCGAACCCTGCACGCGCTGCTTGACGATGTCCTCCAGGCCGATGAAGGCCCCGCCCACGATGAAGAGGATGTTGGAGGTGTCGAGGCGGATGAACTCCTGCTGCGGGTGCTTGCGGCCGCCCTTGGGGGGAATGTTGGCCACAGTGCCCTCGATGATCTTCAGCAGGGCCTGCTGCACGCCCTCGCCGGACACGTCGCGGGTGATGGAGGGGCTGTCGGACTTGCGGGAGATCTTGTCGATCTCGTCCACGTAGATGATGCCCTTGGCCGCGGCCTCCAGGTCGTAGTCGGCGTTCTGCACGAGCTGGACCAGAATGTTCTCCACGTCCTCGCCCACGTAGCCGGCCTCGGTCAGGGTCGTGGCGTCGGCGATGGCGAAGGGCACCTTGAGGATGCGCGCCAGGGTCTGGGCCAGGAGCGTCTTGCCCGAGCCCGTGGGCCCGATGAGCAGGATGTTGCTCTTGTCCAGCTCCACGTCGTCCTTGACCCGGGCGTGGTACTTGATGCGCTTGTAGTGGTTGTACACCGCGACCGAGAGGATCTTCTTGGCGTCGTCCTGCCCGACCACGTAGTCGTCGAGGGCGGCCTTGATCTCCTGGGGCAGGGGGATGTCCGAAGAGTCCAGGTCTTCCTTGCGGTTGTCGTTTTTCAGAATGTCGTCGCACAGGGCGATGCACTCGTTGCAGATGTACACTTCGGGACCGGCGATGAGGCGCTGCACCTCGTCCTGGCCCTTGCCGCAGAAGGAGCAGCTCAAATCCTTGCCCGTCCTCTTCTTTCTTTCCGCCATGGGATACCTCGTAAAAACTCGATCAAACCTGTTATTCCAGTTCCTTGCGCGAAGCCAGGACCTGATCGATGAGCCCGTATGTGCAGGCTTCCTCGCCGCTCATGAAATAGTCGCGCTCCGTGTCCTGCTCCACCTTCTCCAGGGACTGCCCCGTGTGATTGGCCAGGATGCCGTTCAGCTCGCCGCGCAGGCGGATGATCTCCTTGGCCTGGATGGCGATGTCCGTGGCCTGCCCCTGGAATCCGCCCATGGGCTGGTGGATCATGATGCGCGAGTGCGGCAGGGAGTAGCGCATGCCCTTGGCGCCGGCGGCCAGGAGCACGGCGCCCATGCTCGCTGCCTGGCCGATGCACAGGGTTGCCACGGGCGCGGAGATGTACTGCATGGTGTCGTAGATGGCCATGCCGGCCGTCACGGAACCGCCCGGGGAGTTGATGTACATGTTGATCTGCTTCTCCGGGCTCTCGGACTCCAGGAAAAGCAGCTGGGCGCAGATGGAGTTGGCGACGTGGTCGTCGATGGGCGTGCCAAGGAGCACGATGCGGTCCTTGAGCAGGCGCGAATAGATGTCGTACATCCGCTCGCCGCGGCCGGTGTTCTCGATGACGAATACGGAATTGCTGACCATGAAAGCTCCTGAAACAAACGGGTGAATGCTGATACCAAAGATTTGAAAAATAACGATCCGGGGCAGGGTGTCAAGGGCTGGGCGGAAGAGGACGCGGCCATCCGGCGTCTGCCGGCGCATGGCCTGCCGGGACCGGACGCCGCACCGTAAGGAAAGGGCCGGGACAAGACCCGGCCCTTCGTGAGCTTATGCGTCCTGAGCGTCCTGGGCCGCCGGGGGAACCGGGGTCACCTTGGCGTTCTCGTAGATGAGGTCCATGGCCTTGTCCGCCAGGACCCGATCCTTGAGGGGGATCATCAGGTTGTGCTGCTCGTAGTAGTCCTTGATGGAGTGGAAGTCCTGGCCCGTGGAGGCGGCCATCTTCTGCAGGACCATGTCCACCTCCTGCGGATCCACCGTCAGGCCCTCGGCCGTGGCGATGGCCAGCAGCACCAGGGAGGACTTGACCACGTCCTCGGCCATGGGGCGGTTTTCGGCGCGCATTTCGGCGGGCGTCTTGCCCAGGGAGTCGAGGCTCTTGCCCTGGCGTTCCAGGCGGCCCTGCAGTTCCACGATCTGCTTGTCGATCTGCTCCTCGACGATGCTCTGGGGCAGCTCGAAGCTGACCTGGGCCTTGATGCCGTCCAGGAGCTTCTTCTGGGCGTCGCCCTTGACCAACTGCTTGCGGGTCGAGAGGTAGGACTTCTCGATGGCGTCGCGCAGGTCCTGGACCGAGGAGTAGCCGCCGGCCAGCTCGGCGAAGTCGGCGTCGACCTCGGGCAGCTTGCGTTCCTTGATGGCGTGCAGGGTGACCTTCATGGTCACGGTCTGGCCGGCCAGCTTGTCGTTGATGAAGTCGGCCGGGAAGGTCAGTTCCTTCTCCACGGTTTCGCCCGGGGTCATGCCGATGACGATGTCCTCGAACTCGGGCAGGGAGTTGCCCTCGCCCAGGGGCAGCTCGAACTTGTTGGCCGCGATGCCTTCCATATCCACGCCGTCCTGCATGGCCTGGAAGTCGATGACGGCGATGTCGCCGCTGACGACCTGGCGCTCTTCCTTGATGATCACGGTCTTGGCCATGTTCTGGCGGATGCGCTCGATGACGTCGTCAACCTGCTTGGGATCGACGGCCACCTCTTCCTCCTCGACCTCGAGGCCCTTGTACTCGGGCAGGTCGAAGGCCGGGGCGATCTCGAAGGAGAAGCTGTAGGAGAACTTCTCGTCGCGCTCCATCTCCTTGGCGTCCACGTCGATGCGCGACAGGGGGGAAAGCTTGGTTTCGCCCAGGATCTCGTTGATGTGATAGTTGATGAGGTCCGTGGTGGCCTCGCCGTAAATCTGCTTGCGGAACTTGGCCTCGATCACGGACGACGGGACCTTGCCCTTGCGGAACCCCTTGATGTCCGCGCCCTTGCGGTACAGGGCCACGGTGGCGGACAGGGCGGCCTGCACTTCCTCGACACCCACCTCGACGGTCACCTTGCGCTTGACCGGGGACAGTTCTTCGACTTTGTATTCCATGACTCCACTCCTTGATGATGGGCGCACCCTCGGGGGCCCGGATAGTCTTCTCTGGTGCGGGCGATAGGATTCGAACCTACAAGCTTTTGGCGCCAGCTCCTAAGGCTGGTGCGTTTACCGTTCCGCCACACCCGCAATCCGCAAAAGAGGGTCCATAGACGAGCCTTTGCGGGCCTGTCAACGCATGCATTGGTCGCAAAAGCCCGCTTTCGCCCCCCTTTCGCCCGTCTTTCCGACCTGTTGAGCTATGTTTGGCTCTCTTTGGCCAGGCGCACGGCCAGGGACGTGTGGCGCAGCCGGCCGCGCTCGTTCCCCAGCCCCATGTGCATGGCCCGCCTCGACCCCATGAGCACGGCCAGCTTCCGCGCCCTGGTCAGGCCGGTGTAGATGAGGTTTCTCTGCAGGAGCATGTAGTGCTGCGTGACCACGGGCATGACCACGGCCGGGTACTCGCTGCCCTGGCTCTTGTGCACGCTGATGGCGTAGGCCAGGCCGATCTCGTCCAGCTCGTCGAAACCGTACTCCACCTCGCGCCCGTCGAACTCGGCCGTCAGGACCTCGTCCTGGGTGTCGATGCCGGTGATGCGGCCCAGGTCGCCGTTGAAGACGTCCTTGTCGTAGTTGTTCCTGAGCTGCAGGATGCGGTCCCCTTCCCGGTACGTCCGCTGCCCGCGGACAAGCTCCCGGCCGTCGGGGTTCAGGCGCTCCTGCAGGAGGCGGTTCAGGATGACGGTGCCGACCTCGCCCTTGTGCATGGGCGTCAGCACCTGCACCTCGGTCATGGGGTCCAGGCCGTAGGCCTCGGGGATGCGCTCGCAGACCATACGCAGGATGAGGGCCTGCAACTCGGAGAGGTCCTCCTTCTCGACCCAGAAGAAATCGGCCTTGGGCGGCGCGTGGGGGCTGCCCTGGGGGAATTCGCCCTCGTTGATGCGGTGGGCGTTGACCACGATCATGCTTTCGCGGGCCTGGCGGTAGATGTGCGTCAGGCGCACGGCCGGGATGGTCCCGCTTTCGAGCATGTCGCCCAGGACGTTGCCCGCCCCGACCGACGGCAGCTGGTTCTCGTCGCCGACGAAGACCAGGCGGCAGGTCAGGGGCAGGGCCCGCAGCAGGGCCAGGCATAGCCCGCAGTCGAGCATGGAGACCTCGTCCACGACCATGACGTCGGCCGGGAGCTTCTTGTCCTCGTTGAACTCGAAGCCCGTGGCCGGCTGGTAGCGCAGCAGCCGGTGCAGGGTCACGGCCGTGAAGCCCGTGGCCTCGGACAGGCGCTTGGCGGCCCGCCCCGTGGGCGCGGCCAGGGAGATCTTCAGGCCCAAAGCTTTCAGGGCACGCACCACGACGCGGGTGATGGTCGTCTT
>DPKT01000291.1 GCA_003542385.1 Desulfomicrobium sp. | reverse complement strand
GCCTGCGGCCCGTGGCCGAGCTCATGTTCGTGGACTTCATCGGCGTGGCCCTGGACCAACTCTTCAACCAGGCCGTCAAGATGCGCTACATGTTCGGCGGCAAGGCCAAGGTGCCGATGGTCCTGCGCATGCCTCAGGGCGCGGGCATCGGCGCGGCCGCGCAGCACTCCCAGTCCCTGGAGGCGTGGTTCATGCACATCCCCGGCCTGAAGGTGGCCATCCCCTCCAGCCCGGCTGACGCCAAGGGCATGCTCATCAGCGCCATCCGCGACGACAACCCCGTGGTCTTCCTTGAGCACAAGCTGCTCTACGGCGTGGAAGGGGACGTGCCCGAGGAGAGCTACACCGTCGAGTTCGGCAAGGCTGACATCAAGCGCGAGGGCACGGACGTGACCGTGGTGGCTACCTCGAAGATGGTCTACTCGGCCCTGGAGGCTGCCGAGACCCTGGCCAAGGACGGCATCAGCATCGAGGTGGTGGACCCGCGCAGCCTGCTGCCGCTGGACACGGAGACCATCCTGAACTCCGTGCGCAAGACCCACGCCCTGGTCATCGCCCACGAGGCCGTCGGTTTTGCCGGCCCCGGCGCCGAGATCGCCGCGCAGGTTGCCGAAAAGGCCTTCGACTACCTCGATGCGCCCATCACCCGCGTGGCCGCGCCGTTCTGCCCGGTGCCCTTTTCGCCGCCGCTGGAGCAGGCCTTCATCCCCGGCGCCGACGAGATCGTGAAGGCGGTCCGGGCTTTGCGCTAGAACCATTGTCCCTGCGGAGACCCCTTCCGCAGGGACTTTTCCCTTTTTGAGGAGGTGTGCGTGAGTCTTGCCGCCATCGTGGCCAATCCCGCCTCGGGCAAGGACATCCGCCGTCTGGTGGCCCACGGCAGCGTCTTCGACAACCAGGAGAAGGTGCGCATGGTGCGCCGCCTGCTGCTGGGACTGGAGCGGGCCGGGGTGGAGCGGGTGCTGTACATGCCCGAAGGCTACGGCATCGTGCCCCGCGCCCTGAACGCCATCCGTCCGGACATGGCCGTGGAGGCCCTGGAGATGCCCGTGCGCAACAGCCAGGAGGACTCCATCCGCGCCGCGGAGATCATGGAGACCCTGGGTGTCGGCGTGGTCGTCGTGCTTGGCGGGGACGGCACCAGCCGGGCCGTGTGCAAGGGGCTGTCGGACACGCCCGTCCTGCCGCTCTCCACCGGCACCAACAACGTCTTTCCGTATATGCTCGAAGCCACGGTGGCCGGGCTGGCCGCCGGGCTCGTGGCCACGGGCGCGGTGGAGCGGGAGACGGCCTGCGTGCGTTCCACGGCCCTGGAGATCCTGGTCGACGGCGAGGTCGCCGACCTGGCCCTGGTGGACGCGGCGGTGTACGAGGACGTGTTCGTGGCCTCGCGCGCGGTATGGGACATGAGCAAGGTCTCGAAGCTCTGCCTGACGCGCTGCCGGCCGGACAGCATCGGTCTTTCGGCCGTGGGCGGCCAGGTGGAGCTGATCCGTCCCGAGGAGTCACGCGGTCTGGCTCTGGAGTTGGGGCCTGACGCGGCCGAACGTGTCGTGGCGGCCATCGCGCCGGGGCTGTTCGAGGAGGTGGGCATTCTGCGCCGGGAGATCATGGAGCCCGGTGTCCTGTATCCTGTCGGGCATGCGCCGTGCCTCGTCGCCCTGGACGGCGAACGCGAGGTCTCGGTGCGGCGCGGCAGCGAGGCCGCCATCCGCCTGACCGTTGACGGGCCTTGGGTGGTGGATGTGGGGCGGGTCATGGAGGCGGCCAGGATTCGACGGATTTTCGCGCGCTGAACGTCAACCGGCCGGGATGGTCCGGCCGTTCAAGGAGAAGATCATGAGCGAGCCACTCAAGGCGGCATTCCTGTTCATCGCCCCCGAGGCGGACCCGGCCGTGCACCGTCAGTGGGTGCGCACTCCGGCCGTGCATGTCCTGGCCATCGCCGTGGCCTCCTATGCCCAGGCCGAGGAGATCGCGCCCAGGTTGGTGGTCGAGGAGGGTATCGGCGCCTTCGAACTGTGCGGCGGCTTCGGCCATGAAGGCGCGGCCAGGGTCGCTGCCGGCGTCGGCGTGCCCGTGGGCGTGGTCCGTTTCGACGGCCATCCCGGCCTCGGCAACGTCAGCGGCGACAGCCTGTTCGGACGCCGGAGGGCCTGATTCCGGCTACTTTGCAGGTGCGAGGACGTGCTCCTTGGGCACGAAGCAGGTGAAGCGGCCGGTAAAGACCGCTTCACCGTCCAGGAGCACCTCCACGCCGACAAAATGCTTGCGGTCCTGGACTGGTTCCAGGACCGCGACCGCCTCCAGCACCTGTCCCGCGCGTACGGGCTTCAGAAACCGGCACTCGGCCGCACCGAGGACCACGGTGGGCTGGTTCACGGCCAGCATGGCCGCGTAGTCGGCCAGGCCGAAGACGAAACCGCCGTGCACCAGACCGCTGTCGTCGGACTTCATGCTGTCGAGGGTGGTCAGTACGACCCGGCATTTTCCGGGTTCCAGTTCGACGGCCTTCCCGCACAGTGAGGCGTCGATGCCTTGGTGTGTCGCGATTTCCATACGCCGGGTCTTCCTTGCCTGCAGGGTTCGGGGCCGCCGCAGCGGCCCGCTGGTTGTCTAGCCGAAAAGATCCTCGATCTCCTCGAACACGTTTCGCATATACATCATCTTGGGCGAGCCGCCCATGGAGATGGCCAGCATGGCCGCCTGCAGGATTTCCTCCCGCGAAAGGCCGGCGGCCGCGCCGTTCTGGACGTGGATGGATATGCACTGTTCGCACTGCGACATGAGGGCGCAGGCGATGAGGATCATCTCCTGGGTCTTGTGGTCGATGGGGCCGAACTCGGAGATGGTCTTGGTGAACGCCAGATAGTTCTTGAACACGTCGCCCGATTCCGTCTGCATCTTGGACAGGGCGATGGCGGCCTTTTCTGCTGCTTCCATACGATACTCCATAGAGGTTGATTGATGATCGTATGGAAGAATGAGCAAGGAGCGGGCCACGCGGGCGCTTCCCGCGGAGCATCGAGCAGGCGGCGATTTGCGGCCTTGCGGGTGCGTCCGGGGTGTTCCGGAGTGTTCGGCTCGGGAACATCGCTCCGAATCCGAACACCCGGCCGATCAGAACAGGCAGTCCAGGAAGGCCTCCTCGTCCAGGTCGCGGATGTAGTCCTCCGTCCGCACGCCCTCCAGGGCCCCCTGGATGTCCGCGCGCTCGTGGCGGCATCCGGCCAGCAAAGCCTCCAGTTCGGCCACCGGGCGCACGCCGAAGAAGTCCCCGAAGATGCGGGCGGCGCGGATGCGGCCGTGATGCACGTCCAGGTGGACCTCCACCAGCCCGCCCGGAGTTTTGCGGCACTGGGCGATGCCGTAGTCCGGCGAGGCCCCGAAGTTCCAGTCCCAGGTGCCGTATTTGGCCCGCACCAGTTCGCGGATTCCCGCCTCTTCATCGGGGCGCAGGCCCAGGGCGTGGCCGGGGGCGCCGCCCGAGACGTGGTCCATGACGCGGGAGATGAAGGTCTCGACGTCCATGGGTGCGGGCAGGTGGCTCGAAATGTTCGTGACCCGCTTCTTCACGCTCTTGACCGCCTTGTCCTCGAACTTGAGCGGGTTGGCCTTGAGGGCACCGGACAGGTCGGCCATCTGGGCCGAGAAGAGCAGGGTGCCGTGGTGCAGGACGCGGTCCTTCTCGATGAGCTGGGCGTTGCCCGAGAATTTGAGGCCGTCGATGGTCAGGTCGTTTCGCCCCTCGAACCGGCAGTCCACGCCCATGGCCCGCAGGGCTTCGAGGATGGGGGCCGTGAAGCGGTGGAAGTCGAGGTGCCGGCTCTGGCTGCCGAGCTGGATGAAAGAGAAGTTGACGTTGCCCAGGTCGTGGAACACGGCCCCGCCGCCGGTCATGCGACGGATGACCGTGATGTCGTGCTCGCGTACGTAGGCCTCGTCGATCTCGGCGGCGGTGTTCTGGTTTCGCCCGACGATGACCGCCCGGTGGTTGCGCCAGAGCATGAAGATGTCCTCGTCCGTGTTGCGCAGCAGCCATTCCTCGGCGGCGAGGTTGAAGGCCGGGTCGGTGTGGGGGTGGTGGATGTAACGCATGGGAGCTCCTTGTTTCGTTGGCGGCCATCAAAAACGATGCCGGGCGGGTTTGTCCAGTCGGATGTTTCCGCTTCGCCCCGCGCGCAAAAAAACTGTTGGTGTGGACCCAAGGCCGTGCCGGCAGCGACGGAGGGCCTGCACGCGCAAAGGCCGGCAACGCGATGAAGCGTAATGCCGGCCTTTGCGCGTCTCATCGTTCCGACCTGCGGGGCATGACCGCGGTGCGGCCTTCTTCCCGGTCGGGGAGGATGTGCGGGGACTTCAGACGATTTCCTTCACCGCCGCGATCAGCTGCCCTTCGTCCGGAATGTAGAAGCGCTCCAGGGGCGGGCTGGCCGGGACCGGGATGTCCGGACCGGTCACGCGCCGCAGGGGGGCCCTCAGGCTCTCGAACGCCTGTTCCATGACCACCGCCGCCACCTCCCCGGCGAAGCCGCCCGTGCGGCAGGCCTCGTGCAGGACGACCAGGCGGCCGGTCTTGCGCACCGAGGCAAGGATGGTCTCCGTGTCCAGGGGGGACAGGGTGCGCAGGTCCACGACCTCGGCCTCGATCCCCTCGGCGGCCAGCGTCTCGGCCGCCCTCAGGGCCACGCCGAGCATCTTGGACCAGGTGACCACGGTCACGTCCCGTCCCGGCCGCTTGACGTCGGCCTGGCCGATGGGGATCAGGTACTCCCCTTCGGGGACCGGCCCCGGCGCGAAGTAGAGCATCATGTCCTCGATGAAGACCACGGGGTTGGGGTCCCGGATGGCGGACTTGAGAAGCCCCTTGGCGTCGGCCGGCGTGGAGGGCATGACCACCTTCAGGCCCGGGCAGTGGGCGACCCAGGCCTCCAGGTTGTGGGAGTGCTGGCACCCGGCGCCGAAGCCCGCCCCGGACTTCATGCGCACCACCAGCGGGAAGGACGACTTGCCGCCCGAGAGGTAGCGCAGTTTGGCGGCGTGGTTGACGATCATGTCCGAGGCCAGGGTGAAGAACGGGTTGAACATGATCTCGATGACGGGCTTCAGCCCCGCTTCCGCCGCCCCCACGGCCAGCCCGGCGATGGCCGCTTCTGAAACAGGTGTGTCCTTGACGCGGGCCGGGCCGAACTCCTCCAGCAGTCCGAAGGTGGGGAGCATGGGGCTGGCGTGTATGCCCACGCCGACTCCCTCGCCGGCGATGAAGACGCCCGAGTCCCGGATCATTTCCTCCCGCAGGGCCTGGTTCACGGCCTGTCCCATTCCTAGTTGCTGCATGCTGCGGCTCCTTGCCAGGCTGCCCACAAACGGCGATCTGCTTCGTCACTGCAGAAAATCCAGCCCCTCACCTGTCTTTATACCCTTGCGGGTACACGTACGCTTCGGGCCTGGATTTTCTTTGTTCCTCGCATCTCACCATTTTTGAACAGCCTGGATGTTTGACATCACTGCAATACGTCTCGAATGAACAGGAATGTCATTCCCGCGGAGGCGGGAATCCATTCTTTTCAGATGGTTAAAAAGGCATGGATCCCCTTCT
>DPKT01000113.1 GCA_003542385.1 Desulfomicrobium sp. | reverse complement strand
GACCCGGCCGAAGGAGATCAGGCCGAAGTCGGCGATATGCGGCTGGGAGCACCCGTTGGGGCACGAGGCCACGGCGAGGCGGAACTGGTGATGGTGGCGGATGGGCTTCACGCCGGCGGCGAGGAAGGCGCCCCAGCCGGAGCGGGCCATGACGGCGCCGATCTCTTCGGAAACATCCCGGCCGATGACGGCGTGGGGGCATCCGGTCGCGCCGCGGCAGACCTTGAGACTGTGCGTGGGGAGAGTGTCGGGAGTGGTCATGCCGTCATCCTGGCGCAAAACGATTCGGGAATCCTTGACCTGGGTCAAAAATTCCCGAATTGCACGCGCTGCCGAGCCGGAAATTGACGCTGTCCGTCAGGAGATCCTGATGGTAAAGGGAATGACGTGCAGGCTGCGGGATATCTCCCGGGTGGAGCCCAAGGCCCAGGACGCGGGGATTTTGCCGATGCGCTCGCCGAGGGTCTGGGCCAGCTTGGCCACGGCCAGGACCGGGTGGCGGGTGAAAACCTGGGGCAGGCCGTAGGTCAGGTTGCAGGCCAGGCACATGCCCGGGCGCTGGTGCAGCTGGAAGGTGAAGGCGAGTTCTTCCGGGCCGTGCTTTTCGAACCGCAGCCGGATGTCGTAGGCCCCGTCCTCGGCGTCGCCGAAGAGGGCCTCGAAAAAGGCGTCGGTTCGCGACTGGGGGAAGACCTCGTCCAGGTAGTCGGGGGTGAAGATCTGGGCGGCGTTGGTCATGGGGCGTCTCCTGTGGGTGCCGGATTGATGGCGGTTTCCTATCGGCGCCCCCCGCTTCAGGTCAAGAGAGATGACCGCCAAACCATCCCGCCACCGGAGGAGCGCATGCAGGAAAGATTGGAAGACATTGAAATCAAATACCTCTATTTACAAAAAACGGTTGATGAGCTGAGCTCGGTTGTCATAGAACAGCAGAAGGAAATCCGGGAGCTTCGGCACCTGGTGACGCTCCTGGGCAGGAAGCTGAAGGACGTCTCCGCCATGCCTCCCTTCGATCCAGATGAAAAACCGCCCCACTACTGAACAGGCCGGAGTTGCCGTGGACCCCACCCCCTCCCGTCGCGAGACCGTGCCAGGAAAGACCGCACCCAACGCTGGGGCCGACCGCTCCCTGCATGCCATTCTCCAGCGCATCGAGGCTCTGCCTTCGTTGCCCTCGGTGGCCAAGGCCATTCTCGATCAGGTCCTGACCCAGGATTTCGATCACGCGAAGCTCGCCCGCATCGTCGAGACGGACCAGGCCCTGACCATGAAGATCCTGGACCACGCCAACAGCGCGACCTACATTTCCAGGGGCATGGTCTCGCAGGTGGAGCAGGGGCTCAACCGCCTTGGGAGCCGGGTCGTCCAGACCCTCATGCTCTCGGTCCTGATCAAGGATTCGCTGGTCACGGGCGACAGAAACGGCGAAGCGGCGCACAAGACCCTGTGGCGGCACTGCCTGGCCACTGCCGTCTACGCCTCCCTCATCGCCGGCAAGAGCTACCCGTCACTGGCCTGTGAGGCCTTCGGCGCGGGCATCATGCATGATCTCGGCCTCATTTTCCTGCAATTGCATGTGCCGGACGAGTACGGCCACGTCACCGAACGCATGGAGGAAATGTACGAAGCCGTCCTGGACGCGGAGCAGGAGGTCTTCAAGACGGACCATACGGCCGTGGGTCGCTGGATAGCCCAGAAATGGAAGCTGCCGCCGTCCATGACCGACGTCATCTGGCTGCATCACCACTCGGCCCCGGCCCTTGGCGCCATGAAGGACAACGGCACCCTCGTGGCCATCGTGGCCCTGGCCAACATCCTGGCCCATTTCACCCTGATGGACGCGCCCCGGAGCATGAGCCGGGAAAAGCAGCGTCAGGCCGGCCTGCAGGACATGCTGGGGCTGGGCGAGAAGGAGATCCAGGACATCCACCGCGCCTTCGCCCCGGCCTTTGCCGAGCGCGCCGAGCCCTTCGACCTGGACGGAGACCAGGTGACCCTCTTCCTGTCCTCCCTGCAGAAGGCCAACCAGCAGCTCATGCGCATGGGGCTGGACCTGGAGCAGGCCGTGGGCCGGCTGGAGGACGCCAACCGCTTCACCAATCTGGGCTCCACGGTGGGGCTCAAGATGAGCACGGCGACGAGCGTCGACGAGATCTTCGAGGTCGCGGCCATGAGCATGCAGGAGGAGGTCGGCGTCCGCGGAGGGTTCGCCTACTGGATGGTGCCGTCGGAACGGCTCATGCAAGGGCTCATCTGGGGCGGCGGCAACCGGCGCAGCGTGAGCTACGCCCTCGACGGCGACGGCCTGCCCCTGACCTCCGAAGGACCGGCCCTGCCCGAAAGCCTCCTGGTCATCCTGCGCAGCCATCACGAACGCCACGAAGGCGCCTTTGCCATGGACCGCGAGTTGCGGCTCAAGCAGTTTTTCGTGGTCCAGGGCTACTGCATCTTTCCACTCGTCGGCAGCGACTTCACCGGCGAGCTGTGCATCCTGCGCTCCCAGGACCGCCCGCTCAAGATGACCCCCCAGGAGTACATGGGGTATTCGCAGGTCTCCTGCGTGGCCTCGGCCACCCTGGACCGCCTGCGCCTCTTCGACAGCCTGCAGATGCGCGCCGACGAGCTGTCCCGGGCCCTGTGGAAGAACCAGCAGATCAACCTGCAGCTCCTGCAGACCGAGCGCCTGGCCGCGGTGGGGCAGCTGGCAGCCGGCGCGGCCCACGAGATCAACAACCCCCTGGCCATCATCTCGGCCCGCACCCAGCTCCTGGAGAGCCGCGAGGACGACGAGAAGAAGCGCCGCGACCTGCGCCAGATCTCCGAGCAGATCGAGCGCATCTCGTCCATCCTGCTGAGTCTCATGGGATTCGCCCGGCCCAACGCCCCGCAGGTGACCAAGGTGGACCTGAACGCCCTGCTGAAGAAGATCGTCGGCTTGGTGGAATCCATCTTCCACACCCACCGCATCCCCATCGTGCAGAACCTGTCGCCGGAGATGCCCCTCATCCTGGCCGACGCCAACCAGCTCGAACAGGTTTTTCTCAATCTGGTCATCAATGCCCAGCACGCCATGGAGAACGACGGCGGGGTCCTGACCATCGCCTCGTCCTTCCTGTCCGACGGCAAACGGGTCTGCGTGACCGTGAAGGACACGGGCTGCGGCATCCCCCCGGAAAACCTGTCGCGCATCTTCGACCCGTTCTTTTCCACCAAGTCCGAGGGCAAGGGCACGGGCCTGGGGCTTTCGACGGCCTACGGCATCGTCGCCAACCACTACGGGGAGATAAAGGTTTTGAGCGAGCCCGGGCGGGGGACGGAGATGGTCGTCATCCTGCCGGTATCCACCCCGGTGACCATGCCCGAGAAGCCCGCGGTCGTGCCCGCTCCGCAGTGCGTTCCCCTGCAGGAGAACGAGGGGCGGATTCTGGTCGTGGACGACGAGGGGCACATCCGCGACATCCTGGCCGAGACCCTGCGCGACGCCGGCTACGTCGTGGAGACGGCGGCCAACGGAGAGGAGGCCGTGCGCAAGCTGCGCGTCGGGGCTTTCGATCTGATTCTGCTCGACATCCGCATGCCCGTGCATTCGGGGCTCGACGTGCTGAAACTCCTCAGGCGCAAGGGCGGGTTCCCGCCGGTCATGGTCATCACGGGGCTTGCGTCGTCCGAGGAAATGGAAGAGGCTCAGCGTCTGGGCGCAGCCAAGTGCGTGCGCAAACCCTTCCACCTGAAGACCCTGCTGGCGGACATCTCCTGCCTGCTGCAGGGGCAGAGGTCGGGACAGGCCTAGTTTTTTCGACTCATGGAGCAGACGTTGAACACAGTTCGACACAGACATACCCGCATCCTGGCAATGGCCAGCGGCAAGGGCGGCACGGGCAAGACCACCGTGGCCGTGAATCTTGCCCTGGCCCTGAACCGCGCCGGGCACACGGTCTGCCTGCTGGACGCCGATTTCGGCCTGGCCAACGCCGAAGTGCACCTCGGCCTGCCCGCCCCCGCCAGGACCCTGGAGAACGTCCTCTTCGACAACCTGCCCCTGGAGGAATGCCTCGTCCCGGTGCGACCGGGCATGGACCTCATTTCCGGCAGCAGCGGCGTGGCGCGTATGGCCGAACTGGACACGGCGGCGCGCAAGCGCCTCATCGACGAGTTCTCGGGCCTTTCGAATTACGATTTTCTCATCCTGGACAATTCCCCGGGCATTTCGGCCCAGGTCGTGTCCCTCTGCCTGGCCACGCGGGAGATCATCCTCGTGGTCAACCCCGAGGCCAGTTCCCTGGTGGACGCCTACGCCCTGATCAAGGTCCTCAAGGAGAACGGCCTGTGGTGGCCGCCGCTGGTCCTGGTCAACCGCGCCGAGTCCGGAACCCAGGCCAGGCAGGTCTTTGCGCGCTTCCAGGAGACGGTGATGCAGTTCCTGAACCTCAAACCCCTTTTTCTCGGCGCCATTCCCATGGATGACGACGCCCGGCGCATTTCGGCCGCGGGCAAGTCTTTCGTGGCACTGCGGGAGGATCTGCCAGCGAGCCAGGCCATTCTGTCCTTGGCCAAGCTTCTGGCCGAACGGCTGAACAAGGACTGGACGAGGAACGAACCGGCTGGGTTCTTCGAGAACGTGGTCGTGCGCATGAAGCAGCGCCCGGATTTCGGCCGCGTCGTGACCCACTCCGCGGCCCCGGCCGGGGATATGTCCCAGCCGGACGCGTACATGGAGCTGGTGGCCACCCTCGACAAGGCATCGGCCCTGTGCGAGCGCCTCCTCGAAAACCCGGCCTACGCCTTCGTGCGCGAGCGTTTCGGGCTGGTCCGCCTGGCCATGGAGAATTTCCTGCAGCCCATGGACCGCATGCGCAAGCCGCGCGGCGCCCTGAAGCCGCGCATCCTGGTGCTCAGCAACCACGAGCAGATGCGCACCATGCTGCGCGAGATCGTGACCGAAGTGGGCTACGAGGCCGAGGCCTGCGTCCCGGGAAACGGCGACTTCCTGAAGTTCCGGGACACCTGCAACCTGATCCTCGTGTCCTGCGACCGGCCAGAGGCCCTCATCCGCTCCTGCCTCCAGCAACTGCCCGAGACGCCGCTGATCCTCCTCACGGGGTTCGGCAGCTCCGCCCTGGAGACGGAGTTCCGCCACCGCACCGTGGCCGTGGTGCCAAGACCCTTCCATGTCAACGAGTTGCGCGGCATCCTCCAGTCCGCGCTGAAGTAGGCTCCCAGCCTATTTACAATCCCCGAGCCGTGGAATAAGCATTTTTCCTTTATTTCATGCCCCTTTCGGGGGCGCATCATCTTCCTGCGCGGTTTCCGACCGGACCGCGCGGCAACCGGGACTTTCTATGCGCAGAGACATCGAACATGTTGGCTGGGGAAAGCTGACCTACGAGATCAGGGCCATCGTGGCCGTGGCCCAGGACCTTCGCAACCTGGGTCTTGAGATCACCTGGGAGAACATCGGCGACCCCATCGAAAAGGGCGAGCAGGTGCCGGGCTGGATCAAGGAAATCATCGCCGACCTGGTCATGAACGACAAGACCTACGGCTACTGCGCCACCCAGGGCGTCCTGGAGACGCGCGAGTTCGTGGCGCAGCTCGTCAACCAGCGCGGCAGCTACCAGGTCACGGCCGACGACATCATCTTCTTCAACGGCCTGGGCGACGCCGTGGCCAAGATCTTCGGCTTCCTGAAGCGCGAGGCCCGCGTCATCGGGCCCTCCCCGGCCTACTCAACGCACTCCTCGGCCGAAGCCGCCCACTCGGGCTACGAGCATCTGACCTACGAGCTCGACCCCGACAACGGCTGGATGCCGGACCTCGTCGACCTGGAGAACAAGGTCCGCTACAACGACTCCATCGCCGGCATCCTGTTCATCAACCCCGACAACCCCACGGGCGCGGTCTACCCCTGCGAGCTCATCGAGAAGATCGTGGACATCGCCCGGCGCTACAACATCTTCATCCTGGCCGACGAGATCTACGCCAACATCGTCTACAGCGGCCACCCGACCTGCAGCCTGTCCGAGGTCATCGGCGAGGTGCCGGGCATGGCCCTGCGCGGCATCTCCAAGGAATACCCCTGGCCCGGGGCGCGCTGCGGCTGGATCGAGGTCTACAACAAGGACAAGAACCCGGATTTCAAGGCCTACATCAAGAGCCTCTTAAACGCCAAGATGCTCGAGGTCTGCTCCACGAGCCTGCCCCAGCTGTCCATCCCCCCGGTCATGGGCGACCCGCGTTACGCCGCACATCTCGACGCCAGGCGCAGGATGTTCGAGCACCGCGCCCAGGAGGCCTGGGAAGCCTTCCAAGGTGTGAAGGGCGTCAAGGTCATCAAGCCCCAGGGCGCGTTCTACATGTCCGTCATGTTCGAGGAAGGGGCTCTGAATCCGGACCAGACCCTGGAGATCGAGAACCCCAGGGTGCGCGAGTACATCGAGGAGATCGTCAAGGGCGTTCAGGTGGACAAGCGCTTCGTCTACTACCTCCTGGGCGCGACGGGCATCTGCGTGGTCCCGCTGACGGGCTTCTGCTGCAACCGCAAGGGGTTCCGCGTCACGCTCCTGGAGACCGACGACGCCAAGCGGAAGCGCACCTGGCGCACCATCGTCGACGCCATAACCCGGTACCTGGCCTCGGCCTGAGCCCATGGCCGACGACCCCACACCGCGCTGGCTGGAATGGGCCCGGGAGATCCAGGCCCTTTCCCAGACCGGCCAGGCCTTCACCAAGAGCCATTACGACCGGCTGAGCTTTGAGCGTTTGGAAATGATCGCGGCCGAGATCGTGGCCGAACACTCCGCGCTCGGGGCCGCCGAGGCGGCCCACGCCTTTTCCCTGGAACCGGGCTACGCCACCCCCAAGGTTGACGTCCGGGCCGCGGTGGTTCAGGACGGGCGCATCCTTCTGGTGCGGGAGACGGCCGACGGGAAGTGGGCAATGCCCGGCGGCTGGGCCGACGTGGGCGACCGCCCGTCCGAGACGGCCGAGCGCGAGACCAGGGAGGAGAGCGGCTTCGAGGTCCGCGCGAGGAAGCTCGTCGGGGCTTTCGACGCCAACCGCGGGGCCAAGGCCAGCATGTTCTTTCATGCCGTGAAGCTGGTGTTTCTGTGCGATCTCCTCGGCGGAGACGCGCGGCCCAGCACGGAAACCCTGGAGGTCGGCTTCTTCGATTTCGACGACCTGCCGCCCCTGTCGGAACAACGCACCAACAAGCGGCACCTCGATGAAATCCGCGCACACCTGCGCGACCCTTTGCGGCCGGCCGCCTTCGATTGACATTCAAATAAAGTTCACCAGCATGTATGATTCAGATTGCACCCTGCCCATCGGGGTTTTCGATTCCGGCATCGGCGGCCTTACGGTTCTGAAGGCCCTGACCGACGCCCTGCCGCGGGAAAGCTTCGTCTATCTCGGAGACACCGCGCGCCTGCCCTACGGCACCAAGAGCGCCAAGTCCGTGATTCGCTACTGCCTGCAGACCACGAGCCTGCTGAAGGAGCGGGGCATCAAGCTTCTGGTCGTGGCATGCAACACGGCCACGTCCGTGTCCCTCGAAGCACTGCAGGAGGCCTACCCGGGGCTGCCCGTGGTCGGCGTCATCCGTCCGGGGGCCGAAGCCGCGTGCCGGCAGAGCGCGAGCGGGCGCATCGGCGTCATCGGCACCGAGAGCACGGTCAGCGGCGGGAGCTATGAGCGCGAGATCCTGCGCATCCGGCCCGAAGCCAAGGTCTTTTCCCGGCCCTGCCCCCTCTTCGTGCCCCTGGCCGAGGAGGGTTGGTGCGACGGCGACATCGCCGAACTGACCGCCCGGAGATACCTCGGCGGCATGGTGGGGGAGACGGGCATCGACACGCTGGTCCTCGGCTGCACGCACTTTCCCGTCCTGGCCGAGGCCATCGGCAAGGTCGTCGGTCCCGGCGTGACCCTGGTGGACTCGGCCCGCACCACGGCGGAGTTCGTGCAGGACATGCTGGAGCGGCGCGACATCTGCTCCACGACCACGGAGCGCCGCCTGACCTTCCTGGCCACGGACGGGGCCGAACGCTTCGCGCGGGTCGGCGGGTATTTCATGCACCATGCCCTGAGCCCGGCCGACGTCGAGATCGTGGACCTCTGATGTCCGCGCTGCTGGCCGTGGACGCGGGCGTGCGCACGGGACTGGCCCTGCTGGACCGGGACGGCCGGCTCGTGTGGTGCCGTTCCCACAACCTGGGCAACACGGCCCGCCTCAAAAAAGCGGCGGCCAGGGTGCTTTATGAGTTGCCCGCGCTGGAGTATCTGGTAGTGGAGGGTGGCGGGCAGACGGCGGGCATATGGGAACGCGCCGCGGCCAGGCGGGGCCTGCCCTGCATGGTCATCCAGGCCCATGACTGGCGGACGGATTTTCTTCTTCCCCGGCAGATGGTCAGCGGGAATGCGGCCAAGGCGGCGGCCTGCGCCCTGGTGACCGCGATTCTGCGCCGGGAAGGCTGGTCTTCGCCGACCACGCCCGGCCATGATGCGGCCGAGGCCGCCCTCATCGGGCTGTGGGTCGCCGTGCGGCTCGGCTGGCGGGCCATGCCCATGCTCAATACGTGAAGGCGGAAAACATGGAATCTCTCAGCTTCGACCTCCCGGGCATCAGTCCCGTCGGCCTGGACCTCATCGCCATGCTCAACTCGCCGCAGACCACGGTCAAGCAGATCGCGGCCCAGGCCAAGCTCGACCCGGTCATCTTCGGCAACATCATCGCCTGCGCCAACTCGCCCCTTTTCCACGAGGTCAACAACACCACGGACATCCTGACGTCCCTGGTCCGCCTCGGTCAAAGGGAGATCAAGCGCATCGTCTACCAGGTGGTCCTGCGGTCCGCCTTCTTCCACGAGTCCACGGAGATCAACGCCATCCTGCGGCGCGTCTGGCAGCAGAGCCTCACGGCCAACGTCTTCATGCAGAAGTTCGTTTCGGCGGTGCCCGAGGCCTACGTGCTGGAAAGCGAGGGGCACGACCATCTCGAATGCCTGGGGCTGATCCACAACATCGGATACGTGGTGCTGCTGGTCAACCACCAGGACCGCTTCCTGGAATTTTTCACGAGTAGTGCGAACCTTCCCCTGACGGAGTTTTTCGCCAGGGAGCGCAGCTGGTTCGACGGCCACGACCATTTTTCCGCGGGTAACGAGGTCCTTGCAGCCTGGAACTTCCCGGTATCCATCCGGGAGATCGTCGGGCAGTACGCCCTGCACAGCCGGGATTTTTGCGGGACGTATCCGGCCCTGCACAATCTGCTGCGGCTCTCACGGCACGTCATCATGATGACGGACTACAACTTCCACCCGCGCAAGCCGGCCGACTTCTGGCTCGAAGGGACGGAGATCCCGTCGGCCGAGGTGGATTACGACCAGATCATCAGCGACGTGCGCGAAACCGTCCGCAGCATCGAGGGGTCCTTCGCATGATGCTCGACCGCAGGGAGTTCCCGACCCGCCTGCGCTGCAGGAAATGCAGGGCCATGCTGCAGGTCCGCCGGCACTGACGCGCCGTGGAGCTGCGCTGCAGGTCGTGCGGCGCCGTTTACGGACTTCAGGAGTACAGCGCGAACCTCGACGACCTGTTGGAGGAGTTCCTGGCCCACGTCCCCTGTGACAGGGTCTAGGCCCCGCGCGCCGGACATGCGCAGCGCGGAGCCCGGGTCTTGCCTTTCCGACACCATGAGAATTGAGAACAGGATTTTTTTCGACCTATGACTTCAGTCATCATTTCCCGATCAGAACACACCGTCTCGCGGCAGAACATCCACCCCGACGCCCTGAAGGTCATGTACCGCCTGGTGCGCAAGGGTTTCACCGCCTATCTCGTCGGCGGCAGCGTGCGCGACCTCATCCTCGGGCGCCCCCCCAAGGACTTCGACGTCAGCACCAACGCCACGCCCAGCCAGATCAAGAAGATCTTCCAGAACTGCTTCCTCATCGGCCGCAGGTTCCGGCTGGCGCACATCCGCTTCGACGACCACGTCATCGAGACCTCGACCTTCCGGCGCTGTCCGGAGCAGGACGAGGAGGGCGGCGACGACGATTTGTACATGCTGCGCGACAACTGCTACGGCACGCCCGAAGAGGACGCCCTGCGGCGTGACTTCACCATCAACGGGCTCTTCTACGAGGTCGAGCGCTTCACCATCATCGATCACGTGGGCGGGCTCTCGGACATCCAGAACCGTCTCATCCGCTGCATCGGCGACCCGAACATCCGCTTCCGCGAAGACCCGGTGCGCATGATCCGGGCCGTCCGCTTCGCCTCGCGCCTGGATTTCCACATTGAGCCGGCCACCTACAACGCCATCCTGCGGCACCACGAGGAGATCCTCAAGGCCTCGCCGCCGCGCGTCTTCGAGGAACTGCAGAAACTCTTCGCCTTCGGGGCCGGCGAGAAGGCCTTCCGCCTGCTGTACAAGACGGGACTGCTGCATGTGCTGCTGCCCGAGATCGCCGATTTTCTGGACCACGACCACGGCCAGGACTCGGTCCTGTGGACGTGGCTCGAAAACCTGGACGAGCGCATCCGGACCGTGGGCAAGGTCGAGCCGGTCCTGGTTTTTTCGGCCCTCTTCTCGGCCCCGGTGCGCCACGTGGCCGAACGCTACGAGGCGGCCGGGGAGCGGGTGGTCTACAACGCACTGCTGGCCGACCTGCTGCCGCCCATCTGCACGCGCATGAGCATGCCCAAGTGGATGTCGACGCGCATGATCCAGATCATGGCCAACCAGAGCCGTTTCGAGCCCGACAAGAAGAAGCGCTTCTCCAAGCGCGGCTTCGTGGCCCAGGACTGCTTCCCCGAAACCCTGGCCCTGTACCAGCTGGGCCTGCTCGTGGCCGGCGAGGACCTCGGCCCGGCCGAGATATGGGGAAGCCTGCGCAGCGAGGTTGAGGCCGAGACCCCGCAGTTCGTGCGCGGCGAGGTCAGGACAGAGCAGGGGCGGCCGCCCCGCAAGAGGCCCCCGCGCAGGCGAAGGAGATGATCTCCCGCGACGTCCTGACCACCTTCCCGACCTGCCCGGGCGTGTATCTGATGAAGAACGCCGCGGGCAGAATCGTTTACGTGGGCAAGGCCAAGCAGCTGCGCCGGCGGCTCGCCTCCTATTTCCAGCCCGAACACCGCCTGCCGCCAAAGGTGCGGGTCATGATGCCCCGGGTCGAGGCCATCGACTTCCTGTGCACGGCCACGGAGAAGGAGGCGCTGCTGCTTGAGGCCAGCCTCATCAAGAAGCACCGGCCCAAGTACAACATCGTCCTGCGCGACGACAAGCAGTACGTCCTCTTCTGCCTGTCCCGAAACCACCCCTTCCCGGCCCTGCGCCTGACGCGCAAGGTCCTGCGCGACGGGTCCGTCTATTTCGGCCCCTTCACCTCGGCCCTGGCGGCCCGTGAGACGAGGCGCGTCATCGACCGCCTCTTCCCCCTGCGCAAGTGTCGCGACACGGTCTTCGCCAACCGCACCCGGCCCTGCCTGCAGTACCACATCGGCCGCTGCCTGGGGCCGTGCTGCCTACCAGTGTCCGAGGAGGACTACCGGCAGGTGGTGCGGCAGGTTGAGCTCTTCCTGTCCGGGAAGTCGGGCGAGCTCCTGGACGGGCTGCGCGCCGAGATGCTGCGCCGTTCCGACGCCCTGGACTTCGAGGGTGCGGCGCGCCTGCGCGACAGCATCCGCGCCGTGCAGGAAACGGTGGAGCGGCAGGCCGCGGTGTTGTCCGACGGGCGCGACCTCGATGTGCTGGGGATCGGCGGGGGAGAGCAGGGGGCGGCCCTGTCCGTGGTCTTCGTGCGCCAGGGGCGGATCATCGATGGCCAGAACTTCTGGTTCGCCGGGGAGGCGCTCGAGACCCCCGAGGACGGGGTACGACTCGTGGAGTCCTTCCTGTCGCAGTATTACACGGCCGAGCGCTTCATCCCGGCCCGCATCGTCACGGCCACGGGTGGGGTGGACCCGGCCCTGGAGGAACTCCTGGGCGACATGCGCGGCGGAAGGGTCCATGTGGCCAAGGCGCGCGGCGACCAGGAGCGGCGGCTGGTGGACATCGCCTCG
>DPKT01000199.1 GCA_003542385.1 Desulfomicrobium sp. | reverse complement strand
GACGGCCGGGCGCAGACCGGGACAGACAGCGCGCCCGGACAACCGCGGCCTGCGGGAACTGCGTCAGCCGGACAGCCGGGACAGGACGCCAAGGGCCAGCCCGTGCGGCTCTTCCGGACCGCGGCCTTCAGGGGCAACTTCGACGCCCTGCCCAAATGGAAGCGGGTCCTGTCCAAGGCCGAGGCCCAGGTCCGGGTGCTGAATTCCTGCAGCGGCGCGGGATGTCCCCCGGGAGCCACGAGCTGGCAGCGCATCATGTCCCAGGCCAGGGGCCTTGCCCCCATGGAACAGTTGAAAACGGTCAACTCGTTTTTCAACAAGTGGCCCTACCGCCTGGACCAGGATGCCTACGGAACCTCCGACTGGTGGGCCACTCCGCAGGAGTTTCTGAAGATTTCCGGCGATTGCGAGGACTTCGCCATCACCAAGTACTTTGCGCTGCGGGAACTCGGCTATTCTCCGGACGACCTGCGCATCGTCGTCCTGAAGGACCGCATCCGGGGCATCGCGCATGCGGTCCTGACGGTCTTCGTCGGCGGGGACGCCCTGGTCCTCGACAACGTCACCAGCGTGGTCTTCTCGCACGACAAGTACAAGCATTACGCGCCCTATTACTCCTTGAACGAACGGTACCGGTGGTCGCACATCCCTCTGGACACAAAACCTTAATGGAGACGGGAATATGACACGAGAAAACGGCAGAACGAGTCCGCCCGTGGGCAGGAGCAAGTCGGAACTTGTCATGGGGGTCGCGATCATCTCGCTGATTCTCACGGCCCTGCTGGCATGGGTGGCCTGGACCGTCCGGGTCAAGCAGGGGGAACTGCAGGAACAGGTCCGGGAACGCCTGGAACTCCTGGCCAACAGCCGCGCGGAGGTCTTCGGCACCTGGCTGTCGGGGCTGGTGCAGCAGACGGACAAGCTCATCTCCTCGGACCTGTTCCGGCTCTACGCCACGGACATGGACCTCATCGAGGTGGACCCGAGCTTCCTGATCACCGGCATCATTCCCGAGGGCAAGGAGTATGACCGCCTGGCCCAGCTCACGGACCAGTTCCCCCTCATGCACCAGACCTTCGCCGACTTCACGTCCTTCGCCGGTTTCCTGTCCGGGCGCATCGTGCACCGCAGCGGCCAGTCCTACATCGGCTCGGACAACCGCATGGTCCCGCTCTCGCCGGTCCAGTCAGGCCTGATCAAGAAGACCTTCGCCTATCCCATGCCCCACTTCTCGCCCCTGCGGCAGACGGACAACGGCATGGTCATCGACATGTTCGTGCCCATCCTGTCCACGGCCGAGGACAACGGGACGAAAAAGGCCGTGGCCGTGGTCATGCTGACCAAGAGTGCGGGCACGACCGTCACCGCCCTGGTCTCCAACACGCCCATGTCGGCCAAGGGCGAGCGCACGCGGGTCATGCAGCGGACTGAGGGCGGCTTCCAGGAGATCGTGCCCTGGAAGCCCGAAGGCACAGCCACCTTGGCCGCTCCGCCCGAACTGCAGTCGGACCAGAGCCTCGGGTTCGCCAAACGCGACAGCCTGGGCGGGCAGACACCCGTCTTCTCCCTCGGGGTCAAGATCCCCGACCTCGACCTGTGGATGGTGCAGGAAGTGGACGTGCAGGACGCGACCAAGAGCCTGCAGGACTACACGCGCATCTCCGTGCTCATCGCCGGGCTCATCGCCATGGTGCTGAGCCTGCTTTTCGGCGCCATCTGGTGGCGCACCCTGGGCCAGAACCAGAAGCGCATCGCCGGGGAATTCCAGCACCTGGCCCAGGAGCTCGAACAGCAGCGCAACTTCCTGGACTCCATCAACGACACCATCCCGGACTTCATCGCGGTGAAGAACCTGAGCGGCAACTACACCTACGCCAACCCGGCCCTGGCCGACGGCGTGGGGCGGCCCGAGGAGGAAGTCCTGGGCCTCGACGACATAGCGCTGTTTGGCTTCGACACGGGCAAGCGCCTGGAACAGTCCGACGACCAGGCCCTGAAGGCCGGCCGACCGGTGACCTTCACCGAGCGCATCTTCCTGAAATCGCAGGAACACTACTTCCAGATCACCAAGGTCATGCTCAAGGAGGACTCGGGCGCGCCCACGGGCATCGTATCCGTGTTCCGCGACATCACGAGCATGGTCAAGGCCGAGGAGCGCAAGCGCCAGGCCATCTCCCAGACGGTCGAGGCGCTGGTCAAGGCCATCGAGTTCACGGACCCGTACCTCGCCGGCCACTCGATCCTGATGCGCGACGTGGCGTCCCTGCTGGCCGAGACCCTGAAGCTCTCGCCCGAGGACAAGGCCACGGTGGAGATCGCGTCCCACCTCTCCCAGATCGGCAAGATCTTCATCGACAAGTCGCTCCTGACCAAGGTGGACCAGCTCACGGAAGAGGAGAAGCAGATGGTCCAGAAGCACGTGGAACACGCCGGCGACATCCTGCGCCAGATCGACTTCGAGCTGCCCGTCTACGAGGCCGTCTATCAGATGAACGAGCGTCTGGACGGCAGCGGCTACCCCAAGGGCCTGCAGGACGGGGAGATCAGCCTGCAGGCCCGGGTCCTGAGCGTGGCCAACAGCTTCTGCGCCATGATCCGCCCCAGATCCTACCGCCCGGCCATGAGCACGGACCAGACCCTGGAGATCATGCGCGCCTCTGCGGGGAGTTACGATTCGCAGGTTCTGGACGCCCTGCAGTCGGCCCTGGGCACGGCCCGCGGCAGCCGGGTGCTGGAAAAGGCCATGGAGTGCGCGGTGGTCTGCTCCTAGCGGCGGTTCGACGACACGCAACGCGAAAGGCCCGGGCGCTTGGCAGCGTCCGGGCCTTTCGCGTTGCGCAAAATAGCGTGGGGGGCCGGTTCAGGCCTGCAGCTGGTTGATGGTCCGGGCGATCTGGTTGCCCAGCGACGTCTTGCGGGACACTTCCTGTTCCACGGAGGCGATGCCCTTGATGACCGTGGAATGCTTGCGGTTGAAACGCCGCCCGATGTCGACCAGCGACAGGTCCGTGTGCTTGCGGGCCAGGTAGAAGGCCGTGTTGCGGGCGACGACGCGGTCGCGCTTGCGGCTCTTGGAGCAAAGGTCGTCGAAGCCGAAGCCGTAGGCCTGGCAAACGAAGCTGATGATCTTGTCCAGGTCGATGGAGCCGCCGCCAAGGTCGTAGTTCTGCAGGATGTCCCAGACCAGGTCCATGGAGATGTCCATGTTCAGCAGCCTGGACTTGAGGAAGATGTTCTTGAGGCAGCTCTCCAGCTGGCGGACGTCGGAGGTGATGCGCGTAGCCAGAAGCTCGGCGACGCTCCCGGGCATGTTCACCCGGGCGGCCCGCGCCTTGGCGTCGATGATGGACAGCCGGGTCTGGTGGTCGGGCTTGTTGATCACGGCCATGAAGCCCTGGGCGAAGCGCGACGTCAGGTTGGCATCGATGTCCGCGAGCTCCCGCGGCAGGAAGGTGCTGGTCATGACCACGCGCCGCCCCTGGTTCTGCAGGGATTTCAGCGTGTTCAGGAGCTCATCCTGCATCTTTTCCTTGCCCTGCAGGAAGTGCACGTCTTCGAGCAGGAGGAGGTCCACATCGGAGCGGAAGCGCGTCTTGAACTGCTCGACGGCCTTGGCCTTGATGGCCATGACGAGTTGGGAGGAGAACTCCTCGGCGCTCAGGTAGCAGACACGCAGGTGCTGGCGATTGGTCTGCCGGGCGATCTCGCTGCCGATGGCCTGGGCGAGGTGGGTCTTGCCCAGACCCGGGGCGGAGCAGAGAAACAGCTGGTCCGAGCCGGCGACGTCCTGGCAGAAGCTCTTTGACGCGACATAGGCGAGGTTGTTGCACGGGCCGACGATGAAATCGTCGAACTGGTGCCGCCAGTTGTGCACGGTCTGGGTGGGCAGGGCGTGCGCCATGGGCAGGCCCATCTGGTGGGTGACGATGCGTCTCTGGGGCGCGGCCGGTTCAACGGGAAGCATGGGAGCGCCGGCCTGGGCTGAACCCAGGTCGACGCGGGGCGCAAATCCCAGCACGTCCGCGGCCGCATCCCTGATCCGGCCGAGCATGCGATCCTTGACCCAGGTGCAGACAAAGTCGTTCGGCGCCCGAAGCACGAGCGTGTCGTTCTCGAGGCAGCCTTGCAACGGCTTGATCCAGAGCTGAAAGTGCCCCGGAGAAAGCGTCCTCTCCAGCGAATGTGAAATCCGGTCCCATGCGTCAATCATGGGAAGGGGTCTTAGCCAAGCGACAGGCCAACGACAACTCCGGTAAAGGGAGCCTGTCGCGACTCGGGCAAACTCTTTCTATACAGGCCAACATGCTGTAATTCATAACCTTCCGCATTCTCTTCGACTTCCGGGGCTCTGGCGCGGAATCGTCATTGTCCCGCTTGGCCGACGCTCCCGGATTGTCAACGGTTACTTTTCCACATACGGAAAAATTTTTTCCTCAGGTCTAAAATTATTATCTCAATTTTTCGTTTAATTTCTTCAAATTTTAGATCACACCCACCGTAATGAGAACAGCTCTTTGTACAACACGCCCACGACAAACGAAACTAACCAACTCACTGAAATAAAAGATCAAAATTATAAGCTCTTCTACGCAGGGTTATCTATACAGCTATGTAGGTAGATTTCGCAGGAGAAAATAATTGAGAGAAGTGCTCCGAAATATCCGCAGCGTAGAGCTAAAACAGGTGTTTTATCGCTTGTGATGCCATTTGGAGGGTAGACGACATCGTTGTCAGACAATTTCTCACATCCGAAAACAAAAAAAGGGCACGTTTTTTGAACATGCCCGGATGAAAGCGCGCTGACAGGGAGGATCAGAAGATGGACGCGGCAGCGCCCTGGTCGCTCATCTCGCGGATGGAGTCGGCGAAACGTTCGGCCAGGTCGTCGTAGAGCAGCGGGATGCGCTGGGCAAAGGCGGCCAGCATCGGCAGCATGACCTGGCGCATCTGCGGGTGGGCGGCCTTGTCGCAGCGCAGCTTGAAGATGTGCCGCCACTCGCGGATGTTGGCCGTGGTCACGATCTCGGTCTTGAGGCTGTTGGGCAGGACGCTCCTGGCCTCCTGGGCCGTGGCCCCGGCCTCAACCAGGCGCAGGTAGGCGTCCTCGCAGGCCTGCATGGCCGAGAGCCAGAGGGCGTAGCGGTCGTCGTCCGCGGCCCAGAAGAAGGGACGGATGACGGTGATCTCGCTGCCGAACTTGTCCTGGGCGTAGTTGGCGTAACGGGTGCTCTCCTGGGAGAAGGAACACAGGCGGTGGCGGACCAGTTCGTGCGTCACGCCGCGGTCGCAGACGATGCGCAAGGTGACGGAGATGTGTTCGAGGACGCTGTCGTGGCCCAGACGGACGATGCGCGACAGGAGCTTGCGGGCCGAGTCGGGGCTGGCCTTGTCCTCGGACTTGTAACAGGTGCGGGCGGCCAGTTCGAGGTGCTGCAGGATGAACTCGCCGTCGGGCAGGTGC
This sequence comes from Desulfomicrobium sp., assembly GCA_003542385.1. Taxonomy (GTDB): domain Bacteria; phylum Desulfobacterota; class Desulfovibrionia; order Desulfovibrionales; family Desulfomicrobiaceae; genus Desulfomicrobium. Next base: position 1,936 of record DPKT01000199.1, on the reverse strand, counting down.
ATGAAGGAGAAACTGGGGTCGATGACTTTCATGGCTCCTCGCTGAACTGGTTGGTGAAAGGATGAATGACGCGCGCGAAAGCCTCGCACGCGCGACCCGGCTAGGCGTTGCGCAGCTTCAGGCCGCCGTCGATGTGCTGGTAGGCCTTGGCCGTGACCACGCGCCCGCGCGGGGTGCGCTTCAGGAACCCGCACTGGATGAGATAGGGCTCGTAGATGTCCTCGATGGTCCTGACCTCCTCGGAGCAGGCCACGGCCAGGGTCTTGGCCCCCACCGGCCCGCCGCCGAACTGCTCGATGACCACGGAGAGGATCTTGCGGTCCATCTGGTCCAGGCCGAAGGGGTCCACGTCCAGGCGGTCCAGGGCCTGCTCGGCCATCTCGCGGTCCACCACGTCCCGGCCCTGGACGTGGGCGAAGTCGCGCACCCGCCGCAGGAGCCGGTTGGCGATGCGCGGGGTGCCCCGGCTGCGGCGGCCGATGGCCTGGGCCCCCTCCTCGTTCACCTCGATGCCCAGGATGCGCGCGGCCCGCAGCACGATGCGCGTGAGGTCGCCGGGGGTGTAGAAGTCCAGGCGGAAGATGCAGCCGAAGCGGTCGCGCAGGGGCGAGGTGAGCAGCCCGAGGCGCGTGGTGGCGCCCACCAGGGTGAAGGGCTCCAGGTCGATCTTCACCGTGCGCGCGCCCGGGCCCGCGCCGATGATCAGGTCGATCTTGTTGTCCTCCATGGCCGGATAGAGGACCTCCTCCACGCTGGCCGGCATGCGGTGGATCTCGTCGATGAACAGGATGTCGTTGCGCGAAAGGTTGGTGAGCACCGCGGCCAGGTCGCCGGTGCGCTCCATGACCGGGCCCGAGGTGGAGACGATGTTCACGCCCATCTCCGCGGCCATGATCTGGGCCAGGGTGGTCTTGCCCAGGCCGGGGTTGCCGTAGAACAGGGTGTGGTCCAGGGCCTTGCCGCGCTCGCGGGCGGCCTGCACGAAGACCTCCAGATTGGCGCGCAGATCGTCGTGGCCGATGAAATCGGCCAGCCGTTTCGGACGGATGGTGTCGTCTGGGATCGGGCAGTGGCTCATTTTCGTGCCGAAGCGATCCTCTTGAGGGCCGCGCGGATGGCTCCGGCGGCGTCTTGGTCAGGCTCTTCGCCGAAGATCTCCTGGAGCATGGGCCTGACCTCCTCTTCGGAGTACCCCAGGTTCTTGAGCCCGGCAAGGGCGTCCAGATATTCGTCCGCCGGACGGGCCGCCGCGCCCTTGGGGGCCTTGCCCAGGGGGCCCTTGATCTTGGCGACCTTGTCCTTGAGGAACCAGAGGATCTGGCGGGCCGACTTGGGCCCGATGCCCGGCACCGTGGCCAGGGTGGCGTCGTCCTCGCGGAAGGCGATCTCGCGCAGGTGCTCGGGGCTGAACTGGGCCAGGATGGCCAGGGCCTTCTTGGGCCCGAGCTTGTCGATGGAGATGAGCGTGCGGAAGACCTCGCGGTCCTCGGAGGAAAGAAAGCCGTAGAGATCGATGGCGTCCTCGCGGATCACCGTGTGCACGAAGAGCGCGGCCTGCCCGCCCAGGGCCGGGAGCTTCGACAGCGCCGAGCTGGGCATGAAGACCTCGTAGCCCACCCCGCCCTCTGTGACCAGCAGGCAGGTCTTTTCGGAAAGCTCCAGCAGGCGTCCTTCGAGATAGGCGATCATGCGATCCCCGCCAGCTTGCGCATACGCCGCTCGTTCAAGTGGCAGACGGCCACGGCCAGGGCGTCGCTGGCGTCCAGGGCCCAGTCCGGGTCCTTGACCCCGAGCACGCGGGCGACCATGAAGGCCACCTGCTTCTTGTCGGCCGAGCCCACGCCCACCAGGCTCTTCTTGACCTTGGAGGGCTCGTACCCGGCCACGGAAAGCCCGGCCACGCCGCAGGCGGCCAGGGCCGCGCCCCGGGCCTGGC
>DPKT01000313.1 GCA_003542385.1 Desulfomicrobium sp. | reverse complement strand
GCCGTGGCCGGTGCGCCCGCAAGCGACGGCCCAGCTCGATGTGCTGCGCTACCTGGACGTGCACGGCGTCGCGTCATCGAAGGAGTTGCTGGTCCATTTCGGTAGGAATCTCTCCCAGCCCCTCGGGGCGCTCCTGCGCAAGGGCCTTGTCCGCGAGGTGGAGTCCCAGTTTCAGGCCGACGAGACGAGCGGACCGGAGCAGGGGAGCATTTGCCTGACGCCGGAGCAGACCATGGCAGTGGAGGGTTTCTGGGCGCTGTGCCTTGAAGGGGAGCCGAAGTCGGCCCTGCTGTTTGGGGTGACGGGGAGCGGGAAGACGGCCGTGTACTTGGAGCTGGCCAGGCGCGCCCTGGGGCATGGCCTCCATGTCATGCTCCTGGCTCCGGAAGTCGCCATCGCCCTGAAGCTGCATGCCGATGTGCGGGGCGCCCTGCCGCAGGCGGACGTCCGTCTTTTCCATGGGTACCTGAGCCCGTCGGAACGCCACAGGACGTTCTTGGAGATGGCCGGCCGGGAGAGTCCCTGCATTGTCGTCGGCACCCGTTCCAGTCTGTTCCTGCCCCTGGAGCCGGGGCTCGTCATTCTCGACGAGGAGCACGACGCATCCTTCAAGCAGGACGAGGGACTGGTCTACCAGGCCCGGGAGTTGGCCTATGGGCGGGTTTCCCGCAGCGGAGGTCTGCTGCTCATGGGGTCAGCCACGCCGGACGTGAAGGTCTTCCATGCGGCCAGGAACGGGGGGATAGCTCTCGAACGCCTGCAAAGCAGGATCGGCGAGGCCAGGCTGCCGGAGATCACCCTGGTCGATCTGCGCCGCGAACCCCCGGAAGACGGGCCTTTCGCTCCGTCCGTGCGGGACGCTCTCCTCGAGGCGGTGCGCGCCGGGGAGCAGGTCATCATCCTGCACAACCGGCGCGGATATGCGCCCGTGCTGTATTGCGAAACCTGCTCCGAACCCCTCAAGTGCCCCAACTGCCAGGTCTCCCTGACCCTGCACAAGCGCAGGGAACTGCTGCTTTGCCACTATTGCGGGCACCATCTCCTTTTTCCGCTGTCCTGCCCCAAATGCAGGGGCGCGGAGTTCCTGCCCCTTGGCGCCGGGACGGAACGGCTCGAGGAATTTCTGCGTACGCAGCTGCCCCCGGATACGAAGATCTTGCGCCTCGACAGGGACACCACCCGCCGCGCCGGAGCCATGCAGGATACCCTGGGGGCCTTTGCCCGGCAGGAGGCGCAGATACTGGTCGGCACCCAGATGCTCAGCAAGGGGCACCATTTCCCGGAGGTGACCCTGGTGGTGGTCGTGGACGGGGACCTGGGCTTGAATCTTCCGGACTACAGAGCTACGGAACGATCGTTCCAGATGCTGGTGCAGGTGGCCGGTCGGGCAGGGCGCGGCGACAAGCCGGGGAGGGTGCTGATCCAGACCCGCAACCCGGGGCACTACTGCTGGCAGCACGTGCAGGCGAACGATTACGAGGGCTTTTTCACCAAGGAGATTGCGCTGCGGCGGGTCATGAGCTACCCGCCCTTCGTGAAGTTGGCCTTGGTGCGGATATCTCTTCCGGCAGACCGGCCGGAAGCGGAGTTGCTGGCCGCCTTCGGCAGCCGCATCCGTGCTCTGGGGCTTGGGGCTGGAGTCCGCGTGCTGGGGCCCGCGCCTTCGCCCCTGTCCGTGCTGCGCGGCCGCAAGAGATTTCAGTGTCTGCTCAAGGGCGATGCATGGCCGGCCATCCGGGGCGTTTGCGCCGAGATGCGGAAGATGCTGGCTGGAGAAAAACATGTGCGCATGTCCGTGGATCTCGATCCCGTCGACATGCTGTAGCTGTTCAACACCCGAGGAAAAAATGAAGAATGTCAGAGTGGCGGACATGCTGTTGTCCGAGTCGGAAGTGGCGTCCCTGGTGGTCAAGGGCTGGGTGCGGACCAAGCGGGAGAGCAAGGAGTTCGTTTTTCTGGAGATCAACGACGGGTCCTGCCTGAAGAATTTGCAGGCCATCGTCGACACGGGGGCCGAGGGGTTCGACCAGCTCGAACGGGTCAACACGGGCGCGGCCGTCAGCCTTGAGGGCGCGCTGGTGGAGTCCCCTGGTCAGGGACAGAAGTGGGAGCTCAAGGTGCGCCGCCTGGAAGTCCTTGGCGAGGCGGATCCGAGCTACCCTCTGCAGAAGAAACGCCATACCGATGAATACCTCCGAACCATCGCGCATCTGCGGCCCCGCACCAACAAATTTGGCGCCCTGAACCGGATTCGGGCCGAGCTGGCCTTCGGGGTGCACAAATTCTTTCATGAACGGGGTTTCTTCCATGTCCACGCGCCCATCATCACTGGGTCGGACTGCGAAGGGGCGGGTGAAATGTTCCAGGTCACCACCTTCGACCTGGCCAACGTGCCCAAGAAGGGCGGCAAGGCGGACTTCGAACAGGATTTCTTCGGCAAGGAGGCTTCCCTGACGGTTTCGGGGCAGCTCGCCGCCGAGAACCTGGCCTGCGCCCTGGGCCGAGTCTATACGTTCGGCCCGACCTTCCGGGCCGAGAACTCCAACACACCAAAGCATGCGGCGGAGTTCTGGATGATCGAGCCGGAGATGGCCTTTGCGAGCCTGACCGACAACATGGACCTGGGTGAGGACTGCATCAAATGGCTGATCCAGTATCTCCTGGACAACTGCCGAGATGACCTGGAGCTGTTCGGGAATTTCGTGGACAAGACCCTTTTTGCAACCCTGCACAACATCCTCGCCAAGCCCTTTGTCCGTCTCCCGTATGCCGAGGCCGTGGGCATCCTCAAGAGCGCGCCCAGGAACTTCGAGTTTCCGGTCGATTTCGGCACGGATCTGCAGACCGAACACGAACGGTATTTGACTGAAGAGCACTTCAAGCAGCCCGTCATCGTTTTCGACTACCCCAAGGAAATCAAGGCGTTCTACATGCGCCTCAATGATGACGATAAAACGGTCGGGGCCATGGACGTGCTCGTGCCGCGTATCGGTGAGCTCATCGGCGGCAGCGCCAGGGAGGAGCGCCTCTCGGTGCTGGAGCGGCGGATCGACGAGCTTGGGCTGCCCAAGGAGGAGTATTGGTGGTATCTCGACCTGCGTCGGTTCGGTTCCGTGCCCCATGCCGGCTTCGGCATGGGCTTCGAGCGACTCCTCATGCTGGTCACGGGTATCTCCAACATCCGGGACGTCATCCCCTTCCCCAGAACGCCGCGCCATTTGGAGTTTTGACGAGTCCAAAAGCCTGGGATACTAGTTTTTTTAATTTTTTGCAGGTTTTGGTTGACAACGGAAGGCGGTCCACATAGAAGCCTCTTTCTGCGCTGCGGAGAGGGGCAAGAGAGGCGGTCGACGCCAAAATTGTCGAAATCTCTTCGCAGGTTAAAATAAAAAAGGTCTTGACGGTGGGGGAGTGAGTCGATAGAGACGATTTCCTCTTGCCGGGAAGGCAAGGATCTTTGACAAATAAATAGCGAGTTGGAGCATATAGAACTTGAAATAAGGTTTTATGAGCAACAAGGTTGCTCTGCTAGTTATACGTAACTGGAGAGTTTGATTCTGGCTCAGAATGAACGCTGGCGGCGTGCCTAACACATGCAAGTCGTACGAGAAAGGGGCTTCGGCCCTGAGTAGAGTGGCGCACGGGTGAGTAACGCGTGGGTAATCTACCCTTGGATTTGGGATAACTCTGCGAAAGTGGAGCTAATACCGGATAGTCTGGCTTTAAATAAGAAGTCGGTAAAGGATGCCTCTGCATATGCATTCGTCCGAGGATGAGCCCGCGTCTCATTAGCTAGTTGGTAGGGTAATGGCCTACCAAGGCAACGATGAGTAGCTGGTCTGAGAGGATGATCAGCCACACTGGAACTGAAACACGGTCCAGACTCCTACGGGAGGCAGCAGTGGGGAATATTGCGCAATGGGCGAAAGCCTGACGCAGCAACGCCGTGTGAGGGATGAAGGCTTTCGGGTCGTAAACCTCTGTCGGAAGGGAAGAACGGGCATTGGTCTAATAGGCCTTTGTTTTGACGGTACCTTTAGAGGAAGCACCGGCTAACTCCGTGCCAGCAGCCGCGGTAATACGGAGGGTGCAAGCGTTATTCGGAATTACTGGGCGTAAAGCGCACGTAGGCCGCTTTGTAAGTCAGGGGTGAAATCCCACGGCTCAACCGTGGAACTGCCCTTGAAACTGCAGAGCTTGAATCCTGGAGAGGGTGGCGGAATTCCTGGTGTAGGAGTGAAATCCGTAGATATCAGGAGGAACACCGGTGGCGAAGGCGGCCACCTGGACAGGCATTGACGCTGAGGTGCGAAAGTGTG
>DPKT01000306.1 GCA_003542385.1 Desulfomicrobium sp. | reverse complement strand
GGTCTCGAAAAAGTCGCTGAAGCCCTCACCGCCGAAACCGCCTGAACGGAACTTGAAATTCTCGAAGCCGGGCGGCGGCTGGAAGTTCTGTCCTTCCTTCCAGTTGGGCCCGAGGGAGTCGTAGAGCTTGCGCTTCTCCGGATCCTTCAGGACCTCGTAGGCCTCGTTGATCTCCTTGAACTTGGCCTCGGCCTCGGGATTGTCGGGGTTCAGGTCGGGGTGATATTTCCGGGCCAACTTCTTGAAGGCCTTGCCGACTTCCTCCTGACTCGCTCCCTTAGGCACACCGAGCAGCGTGTAATAGTCCTTGTATTCCAAAGTAGTACCACTCCTTATGCTCGTATCGTTCGCGTCTCAGATAATGCGCGCCGCGCGCAAGTCAACAATTTGACGCAGATTTCACCGATGTCCATACCGCATGTAGTCGCGGCTCGACGGAGCCAGGACCAGCCACAGCGGGCGCCCGAAATACGCCCACAGTTCTTCGTCCACCATCCCGACCTTCTCGGCGAAGCTTTGTCTGAAGTGGGTCTCACGGCGGATGAGGCTGTCGAGTTCCCGGGGTATTCCCTCACCTGCGCGCCTGGCGGCGGCGAGCCTGAGCGCCTCATCCGCAGGAAAGAGCCTTTCGTGCTCTTCGATGCATGCCCACAGGGCCGACCCTGCAGGTACGACATGCTCACGCGCCAGGGTCGGCGTGTCCATGGCGCTGAAAATCTCTACCGTGTCCGCGCATGACAGGGATCGACATTCGAGGGGCCGGTTCATGTACACGCCGCATGCCGCGCTCTCCTCATCGAAATACATGCACGCCCATCCACCATCTCTGCCGCGGATTTTCAGCAATTCGCTTTCCAGCGCTGAGAGGCCGTTCGTGCGTGGGTCGAAGGCCGGCTCCCCGCGCCTCAGGCAGACCAGGCTGCTCATGGGCACGTGTTCCAGCAGGTCGGCGTCCGACAGGTGCAGGGCCGGCCCCCCTTTCCGACAGCAGGTACCACACCTGCGGCATGTGCTCAAAGACATCGGCCCTCCTTGGGGCAGAACGGTTTTCTTTGCTGAGAATTCGACACTCCGTCCTTCAATCGGCACGCGCAGAGATACGGTAGCGATGTGGGACGAACAGTCAATGCGCAAAAACGAGAAAAGCCGGACAAGCCGGCTTTTCGAGAGAATATGGAAGAAGCGATCAGTTATACAGCTCTTTTTCGAGCCACTGCCTCACATCCTCGTTGACGGGGTACACGCCCTTGTGGTGGTACACGCCCTTGAGAAACTTGTCCGCCAGCTTGTCGGGAAGCGGAAGGACCGCGAGCTCATCTGCACCGTCGGAATTGCGGTACAAAAGAGTTGCCGTCGGTTTTTCATTCCAGGTGTTTATTACGAAGTAATGGGAAAAGTCTTCCTTGCCGCGCACGGCATACTGATATCCACCACGATATCCGTTGTTTCCCCACTCAAGATAGATGGCCACAGCATCTTCCGGGGTCATTTCCCAGTCAATGATGAGATCCTTGAAAGCTCGTAACTGTCCCATAGTTCACCTCCGTTTCTTGAGATGAGTTAATAGTAACTAATCTCGAAAACGTCAAGTGGACTTTTAAAGTCGGATATCGGGACAGGTGCCGCCGGCCAGACGAGCGGCTTGGAACACTCGGGCGGCTGAGACGAAATTTGTAGCCCAGGCAGGGTTCCCCAAGGCGTGCATGTGCGTATACCCGGCCAGGCAGTTGCGGTGCAGCACACCGTCGCACCCCTTTGCCATGCCTTGCCCCCGCTCGACACGCAACACGAAGGACGAAACGTTTTCGATGTCGATGCAGCGCGAATAATGGAATTCATGCCCGGTCAGGCGTGTCTTTGGACTGTAGAAAGGGTTGGCCGTTTCGACCAGGGAACTCATATACCCGTGCCCTTGCGGCTTCTGAAAGACTTTCGTCGTCAGCGGGAAGACCCCGGCCATGGGATAGGCCGCCCCCTCGAACAGAAGTTCACGGCTCAGGTACATGAGGCCCCCGCATTCCGCGTAAAAGGGCATGCCCTGCTCCACGCACCTGCGCACAGAATGGCGCATGGACTCGTTGTCAGCCAGCCCGGCGGCCAGAGTCTCAGGAAAGCCGCCACCCATGTAGACCGCGTCCACATCGGGGACTGCTCCGTCGGCCAGCAGGCTGAATTCGACGAGTTCGGCTCCGGCGTGGCGCAGGGCCTCGAAATTCTCCTGGTAATAGAACCAAAGGGCAGCGTCACGGGCCACGCCGATGCGCACGGTCGCGCCGGAAACAGGGGCCGGGTACAGCGGCGCTACCTCGCCGGATATCGGCGGAGCTGAACGCGCAATGGCCAGGCAGGCGTCGATATCGGCGTTCGCGCGCAGACATCCGGCGATTGCGGCGAAGGGATCCGCGCCGTGCTCGGCGTCGGAGATGAGCCCCATGTGCCGTTCGGGGATAGGATTCTCGGTCAGCTTGGGCAGAATGCCAAGTACCCGCACATCGGTGTATTTTTCGATGGAGTCACGCAGGATGTTCTGGTGGCGGCACCCGGCAGTGCGGTTCAGGATCACGCCGCGGATGTCGACCTGCGGATCAAAGGCCGTCAGACCGAGAATGATGGCGGCCATGGTGCGCGTGACCTTGGTGCAGTCGGCGACGACGATCACCGGGCAGCGCAGGAGCTTGGCCAGCTCCGCCGAGGAACAGGAACCTTCGACGTCCTTGCCGTCGTACAGGCCGCGGTTCCCCTCAAGAAGGGCCAGGTCCGCCCCTTTCGCCCGTAAGCGGAAAAGGTTTTCCAGAACTTCGGAGGACAATAAGAAAGGATCCAGATTTGTCGTGTCGCTATGGCTGGCCAGGCTCAGCCACTTGGCATCGATGTAATCTGGACCCTTTTTGAAGGTCTGGACCGCGAGTCCCTGCTCCTGAAAGGCCCGGGCCAGGCCCAGGCTGACGATGGTCTTGCCTGAACCTCCACCAAGGCCGGCCACAAGAACGCGCGGACAAGACAAAGCAGATGCAGGCATCTGAAAAGCTTATTCTTCGCCTTCCGCACCGGCCTGCTTGCCGGCGCCGGGCAGACCGTACATGGTGGTGCTGCCGCTGGACCAGTACTCGAGCACGCCGTCAGAGACCAGCTGGTTGATGATCTTCTTGGCTTCGCGCATCTTCATTTCGGGGAACAGGGCGGCCAGGTCGTTGAAGTAAAATTTGGACTTCTGCTTGGACTTGGACTGGATGAATTCCAGAACGATGTCTTTGGGATCTGCCATACTCGCCTCTCTTATGGTTTAGGGCCGGCTTTCGCCGGCCCTATGGTTTCATTTCCCGAGGTCGGACTAGAACTTGAAGTTCGTGGTCTGGCGCCAGGTGTAGTAAGCAGGATCACGGAAATCATCGATCATGTGCTCGGAGAAATCGAGACTACACTTTTCGAAGAAACGTTCCCAACCGATACGCTCGGCCCAGTCACCAACGCGCTCGTACTTACGGGCATCGGCGGCGTAGGCTTCCACGATCTGGCGGATGACCTTGGCCAGCGTGGGCCAGCGGGGCGGTTCGTTCGGGATGAAGGCCACGACGACCTTGGAGAACTTGGGATTGCTGATGCGGTTGGAAACCTTGCCGCCGGCCATGATGACGAGGCCGTCACCAGTCTGGTCGGACAGGGGCAGGGACGGACACATGGTGTAACAGTTACCACAGAACATGCAGCGCTCGTTCTTGATGGCAACGGTATTGACCGTCTTGGTTTCACCGGCTTCAGTGACGATTTCCTTCTTGGTCGGACGGATGGCGCCTACAGGGCAGGCGGCAACGGCCAGCGGGATTTCGCACAGGTTGTCCAGCCATTCGTGGTCGATGACCGGGGGCTTGCGGTGGTAGCCCAGGATGGCGATGTCGGAGCAGTGAACGGCGCCGCACATGTTCAGACAGCAAGCCATGGAGATGCGGACCTGAGCGGGCATGCGCATCTGGCCGAACTCTTCGAACAGTTCGTCAAGAACGACCTTGACCGTACCGGAGGCGTCCGTGGCCGGGGTGTGGCAGTGAACCCAACCCTGGGTGTGGACGATGTTGGTGATGCCGGCGCCGGTTCCGCCAACGGGGAACTTGAAGCTGCCGCCTTCGAACTTCTGGGCATTCAAGTATTCTTTGAGTTTCTTGGCTTCGGCAAGGGTGCCGACCATGAACTCAATGTTGTTGCGGGTGGTGAAGCGCAGGTGACCACCACAGAACTTGTCGGCGACTTCGCAGATTTCGCGAATGTGACCGACGGACATCAGGCGGGCGCCGCCGCAACGAACAGTGTAGACTTCGTCGCCGCTCTCGGCCTTGTGCATCAGGATGCCGGGCTCGCAGATTTCATGCCACAGCCACTGCCCTTTGTTCTTGGCAATAACCGGAGGAAAGAAGTCGGAAGCATGGCGGGGGCCGATGTCCGAAATCCTGTTTTCCATGGGTTTTTCGGGATTGTATCCGGAAGAAACAAAAGCCATTTTCAACCCCCTTCTTATCTCTGATGGTGTTTACGGTATTCCGCGATGTCGCGATCCCAGCCGCCTTCAACGTCCTCTTCCTTCCAGAAGATGTACGGATTGTGGCGGGGCTCCATGACGTGCTGCGGCACAGGAGTCAGACCGACCGCAGCGATGGCCTTGGCCAGACCCTGACGCTTGATGAGTTCACCAAGACGCTCACGGTTCTTGCCTTCTTCCATCCACCATTCCCAAATGCCTTCGATGATCTCCTTGATCTCGTCATAAGGCTCTTCGACCTTGATGAAGGGCACGAGCAGGGAGCCCATCTGCGCGCCATCCAGAATCGGGGCCTTGGCGCCGACGAGGATGGACAGGCCGCGGTCATTACCGATGCGCAGAGCGCGGGGCATGACGTTCAGACAGTGCATGCAGCGGGTGCACTCACGGTTGTTGATCTTCAGCTTGCCGTCTTCCAGCCACATGCATTCGGTCGGGCAGAGGTCGATGACTTCCTTCTGGATGTCGAACGCACCCCAGTCCTTGCCGGCGTGAGCGCCGCCGTTGGGCTGGATTTCACCACCGATATAGGCGGCGACAGCTTCCTGGTCGATACGGATGTCGTCGCGCCAGGTGCCGATGAAGGACATGTCGGAACGGGCGATGGAGGCCACGCAACCATTCGGGCAACCATCAAACTTGAATTTGAACTTGTAGGGGAAGGCAGGACGGTGCAGTTCGTCCTGGTATTCCTGGGTCATCTGGTAGCACAGCTCCTGGGCGTCGTAACAGGCCCACTCACAGCGGGAGTCGCCCAGACAGGAAGCGGGGGTGCGCAGGTTGGAACCGGAACCGCCCAAGTCGTTGTTCAACTTGTGGGTCAGCTCGAAGTAGAACTCTTCCAGCTGAGGAGTGGTGGTGCCCAGCAACACGATGTCGCCGGTGGCGCCGTGCATGTTGGTCAGGCCGGAACCGCGCATTTCCCACAGATCGCAGAGCTGCTTCAGAAAATCCGTGGTGTAGTACATGCCAGCGGGCTGGGCCACGCGGACGGTGTGGAAGTGGGCTACACCCGGGAACATCTGGGGCTGATCACAGTAACGGCCAATAACGCCGCCGCCGTAACCGAAAACGCCGACGATGCCGCCGTGCTTCCAGTGAGTGGTGCCGTCCTTGTAGGACAGTTCCAGGATACCGAGAAGGTCATCGCAAACGTCAACGGGAATCTGGTATTCCACGTTGTTCACGTTCTTATGACGTCTCTCGGCTTCCTCCTTGATGTCCGCCACAAAACTCGGCCACGGACCGCTCTGAAGCTGATCCAGCAACGGGGTCGCATGTTTAGCCATTACACATCCTCCTTAAAAAGATTAGACCGTGCACAGTCATCGCGCGAGTTCCTAACAACTGCGCGACCCTCTACCTCTTAACAATTTCAGCAAGTTCTGAAAAATTCATGCTCGTGAATCTTCGTACAATACCGGTCAATTGTCAACCTGTATTTCACCCCCCGTCGGCCCGGAACAAAGAGTTTATCTATATTGCGCGATCTCCGCCAGCACTTGGGACTCGACGTCGAAACCGGTCTCGACGGCCTTGTCGAAGTAGATGAGGGCCTTCTTCGGCTCGCCCTTTTCCAGGTAAGCCAGGCCGATGTTGTTGTAGGCAGGACCGAACATCGGTTCGATCTCGATGGCCTTGCTGCACTGCATGATGCACCCGTCCGGATCGCCGAGGGCGAGGTAGGCGCTCCCGAGGGTCGTGTGGGCCTGAATGAACTGCGGGTCGAGGCTGATGGCCTTCTTCAGGGCCTTCACGGCCTTGTCGGGATTCTGCTGCTGCATGTGCACGAACCCGATGTTCCCCCACGGAACTGCGAATCGAGGACGAACCTCGGTAGCCTTTCGGTTCATCTTCAGACACTCGTCCAGATCGCCGCGGTGCATGGCCAGGCCGCCAAGCTGAACGTAAGCCTCGGCAATGCCGGGTTCGAGGGCGAGAGCCTCCTCGAAGGCCTTCTGGGCCTCATCGAGGTTTCTTTCCGCGACCAGGGACACGCCCAGATTGTACAGGAGCGTTGCGGAATCGGGATTGTCCTGCAGGGCGGCCTTGAGGGCGGCCACCGACTTGGGGCCGTAATCAGCATGTTTTTTCATATGACACCTAGGGCTTGTAATCGTTGATGTCGACACTGTGCTTCTTGAGTTCTTCCGCATACCACAGGGAAAACTCGAACATTCCGATATAGCGCTCGTCTCCGTTGACCATGCCGAGACACATCTCGAGAACGCCCTGTCCGTATGCGTTGCTGTACTTCTCGGGGGCATGCTTCTGCAGGTACTCCCTGACGAGTTGCTGCGTGGTTCTCTTGGTCCCGTCCGTGCGCCATTCGATGGGCTCCTTGGGCTCGGCGAAAGGATTCCAGCGCTCGTAGCCGATGCGGTCCACAAATTTGCGCCGCCGCGGAGACATCTTCTCGTAGATGGCCTTTTTCTGTGCTTCGTGCTCTTCGGTCATGGCGAAAGGCTTATGCATCAGGTCCTCCGGCGACGCCGCCCGTGGCGGTATCGTCTTTCTGCAGACCAAAAAACTCATCGGAGTAGACGGTCATAAGGGCCGAAGATACAGGGACGTGCATGAACCTGAAATCGGAGTACTGCGAGCCTACGGAGTCCAGCACCTTGTTGCTCAAAGCCAGCAGCATGTCCTGGATGCGCTCGAGCTTCACGGCCGGGTAGGACTTGCCGGGCTCGAAGCCGGACAGGCCGCAGGTGTGCGACTTGCCGCCAATTTCGAGCGGAATTCCGTAGATCCGGCAAGTGATGGGCCGGTAGCGGTACAGGACGCAGTTGTCGTCCGGGCCGAGCAGCGGACAGCGCAGGCGTTCCTGGGCCGTGCGCAGCAGGATTTCGGAATGATCCACCACTTCCGCTTCGCGGGATGCCTTCTTCTTGAAGACGTAGGCCTTGCGGTCGGCCTTGTCGGCCTCGATCAGAATCGCGTTGCGGCGGGACTCTTCCACTTCGGCGAACTTCGAGTTCAGGTACATGGCCTCGATGAGCGTCAGGTCGAAAAGGGCATGGCAGCAGTCGCTGCATCCCTGCCTGCACTTCACCTCAGCGGCGAAGTTTCCGGCAACCTTCTGGAAAACGGCGTCAATCTGGGCCACAAGGGCTTCATACTCGCTGAAGAAAACTGAGAAGTCTGAATTCATGGAATACTACCTTCACCGGGAGCGCGGGGCATCCCGTGGAAATGGGCACGGCAGCCGAATCTGGGACTGAAAATTGTGAATATCGGCGAAACAGGGAGCACGCCCTGAGCCGTTGGGGGTTCGGACAAAGGCAGGCCCACGGGGGGCCTGCCTGAGAAAAAGACCTAGTTTTCTTCGATGGTGATGGCGCCCTGGTCGCAGACTTCGACGCAGGACTCACAGCCGAGGCACTCTTCTTCATTCACGGCCACGGCCTTGCCGCCCTGAAGTTCGTAAACTTCGACGGGGCACACGTCCACGCACTCGCCATCACCAACGCATTTGTCGACATCGACGGTAACAGTATAACCCATGATCTACCTCCAAAATTCTTTGAAATTCCCGCTTTTGCGAGTTGGATAAGGGACCCTTACACACGATCAAAAAACCTGTAAACCCAAATAGCGACCTTGACGCAAAGTAAATTTTCGCTGTGATTTCAGGCAGAAAAAATGCGGGCGCCCGGCAGGGCGCCCGCAGGGGAGGCGATCTACTCCACTTCCTGCTTCACGCCGATTGCGACCTTGTACAGGATGGTCAGCACCAGGAAGCCGGTGGCATAAATGCCAAGGGACACGCCCAGTTCAAGCTGGGAGGGGACGTACTCGGTGATTTCGTGCAGGGGGTTCGGCACGAAGCCGCCGCCGATCATGCCGAGACCCTTGTCGATCCAGGCCCCGATGAAGATCAGGAGGCAACCGATGATGAGCAGATTGTCCTGCTGCCTGTTCTTGGGCACGATCAGAATCAGGATGCCCGCAACGGCCATGATCATGGCCGACCACATCCAGGGCACGAGCACGCCGTGGCCGTGGTAGCCGGCGAAGAGGTACTGCAGGTGCGCCATGTGCGACGGGATTTGGCTGTAGAAGACCGTGAACACCTCGCACAGGAGCAGGAACAGGTTCACGCACATGGCGTAGACCACGGTCTTGCCCAGGGTGGGCAGGACGCCCTTGCCGGGGTCGAAGCCGGTGAAGATCTTGGCGATGTACGTCACCAGGATGAGGAACGCGGGGCCAGCGGCAAAGGCCGAAGCCAGGAAGCGGGCGGCCAGCACGGCGGTCAGCCAGTAGCCGCGGCCGGGCAGACCGCAGTACAGGAAGGCCGTGACCGTATGGATGGACACCGCCCAGGGAATGGACAGATAGATGAAGAACTTGATCCACTTGGGCGGCGCGATCTGCTTGCGCTCGGCTTCGAGGGTCACCCAGCCGACCAGGATGTTGATGAGCAGGTAGCCGTTCAGCACCACCATGTCCCAGAACAGGACAGAGTTAGGCGTGGGGTGCAGGAGCACGTTCATCAGGCGCTGCGGGGAGCCCAGGTCGGCGACGATGAAGAGCGGGCACAGGATGACCATGGCCACGGCGTTGAATTCGCCCAGAATGAGAATCTTTCCGAACTTGTGGTAGTCGTGCAGGTACTTGGGGATTACCAGCATGACGGCCGAAGCGGCCACGCCGACCAGGAAGGTGAACTGCGCGATGTAGAAGCCCCAGGTCACGTCGCGGCTCATGCCGGTGATGGTCAGGCCGTGGGAGAGTTGCTGCCAGTAGCAGGCCGCCCCAATGCTCATCAGGAGGAGCAGAAAGGCGATCCAGCCCCAGTATACTTTCGATCCTTGTATGGCTTTTTCAAGCATGGTTCACCCCTTTACACGAGATAGTAGACACAAGGTTTGGTTCCGAGGTGCGGGCTGCGCCTGATGGCGAAACGCTCCGCCATGAGCTTGCGCACATCGGACTCGGGGTCGGCCAGATCGCCGAACGCCAGGGCCCCTTCGGAAACCTCGACGCAGGCCGGCATCTTGCCTTCGACCAGACGCTCGGCGCAGAACTCGCACTTCTCGACGACGCCCTTGGTCCGGGTCGGGAAATCGGGGGTGGTCGTTTCAATGTACGGGCGGGGGTCCATGAAGTTGAAGCTTCTGGAACCGTAGGGGCAGCCGGCCATGCAGTAGCGGCAGCCGATGCAGCGGTGGAAGTCCATCATGACGATGCCGTCCTCGCGCTGGAACGTGGCCTTGGTCGGGCAGACGCGGACGCAGGGCGGGTTGTCGCAATGGTTGCACAGGGCCAGGGCGGACTTGGCGGCCGTCTCGGGCTGGAACTCGTTGTGCTCGTCCAGGAAGAGATGCTCCATGTGCGTCTCCCAGATCCACTTGATGTTCTGGTTGCCCGGGATGTTCGGCACGTTGTGGATGGTATGGCAGACATGCACGATGTCTTCCATGACCTTTTCGTTCAGCTTGGCCGTGTCGATGACCATGGCCCAGCGCTTGGCCGTAAGGGAGTTGGGCCCGGCATGAACCTTGTGACGGGAGGCGAAAAGCAGCCCCTCGCTCGGCTCCGAGCCGCCGGAGGCCAGAAGCTCGGAGGCGGGACGCACACTCCAGCCGAGCACGGCCACGGCGGCAATTTTCAGGAAGTTTCTACGCATGGTCTTCATTTCTTCACCCCCTTCGGATCAACATGACAATCCCAGCAGTAGGGGTTCACGGAAACCGTCGCGTGGCATTTGTCGCAGAACTGATCCTTGTTCTCGTGACATTTCATGCAGGTTTTGGTCAGGCTCTTCTGGAAGACCTGGTGGTTGGCCTTGGAATGATACTCGTGCACGCCGTCGCGGACGACCTCGTCACGCCACTCGTTGAGCATGGCCATGTGCTCCGCGCGCATGAACTCCACACTCTCCACGCACTCCTTGGAGTTCTTGGGCTTCTCGATCTCGGGTCTCACGTAGGCCGCACTGCCGATGTTGTTCCAGAAAGGATAGGTCATGAAGACCACGAACACGGCAAGACCGGTCAGTATTTTATTCTTGTCGTACATTATTCATCCTCCCCGGGCAGGTCTTCACCACGCAGATCGGTTTCACGTTCCTTTTCGCCAGGGAAAACCAGCGCGTTGGCGACAAGTTCGTGCAGGCCGCAGACGCTGACTTCAGGCACCCAGTACGCCATGGAGTTGGGAAGCACCGCGCGGTCGATGGCGCAGACGCAACCCAGCATGTTCACGCCGTATTTCTCGTGAACATACTTCACCGCATTGGCGCGGGGCAGGCCGCCCATCATGCGCAGTTCGTCGTTCTCGCCGGCGTTGAGGCCAGCTCCGCCGCCGCAGCAGAAGGTCTGCTCGCGGATGGTGCCTTCGGGCATGTCGGTGAACTTCTCCACCACGCTCTTGGCCACGAAACGGGGCTCATCGAGGAGGCCCATGCCACGGGCGGGGTTACAGGAGTCGTGCCAGGTCAGGTGAACGTTGGCGTTGCGCTTCTTGTTCAGGTTGAGCTTGCCGTGTTTGATCAGGTCCGCGGTGAACTCGGCGATGTGGACCATCTTTGTGCTGGCGGCGTTCTTGAACACCGTGCCCGTGATGGGGTTGACCGGGGTCTCCATGCGCGAGGACTGGAAGTCGGGGCCGTTCAGGGTGTCCATGTACTGATGGATGACGCGCCACATGTGGCCGCACTCGCCGCCGAGAATCCACTTCACGCCCAGGCGGTCGGCTTCCATGTACATCTTGGAGTTCAGGCGCTTCATGGTTTCGTGCGAGGTAAAAAAACCGAAGTTGCCGCCCTCTGAGGCGTAGGTCGACCAGGTCACGCTCAGGCCGTACTCGCGCTTGAGGTACTCGAAGAGCATGAGGTAGCCCATGCAGGTGTAGGTGCCGGGGTCTGCGAAGACGTCGCCGGAAGGCGTGATGAAGAGGATGTCGGCGCCCTTCTGGTTGAAGTTCGGCTCAGGCCGGATGCCGGTGATGTCTTCGATGTCGTCGCAGAAGAAGTCGATCATGTCGAAGAAGGCGTGAGGCTGGATGCCGAGGTGGTTGCCGGTGCGATAGCAGTTGGCCACCGGTGTGGCGATCCAGTCGATGTTCAGACCCAGCAGGTTCAGCAGTTCGCGGCCGATGATGGTCACCTCGGCCGTGTCTATGCCGTAGGGGCAGAACACGGAACAGCGGCGACACTCGGAACACTGGAAGAAGTAGTACCACCACTCCTTGAGCACTTCAGCCGTCAGCTTGCGTCCGCCGACGAAGCGGCCGAGAATCTTGCCGAAGGTCGTGAACTCGCCGCGGTACACGGAGCGCAGCAGTTCGGCGCGCAGCACCGGCATGTTCTTGGGGTCGCCGGAACCGATGAAGAAGTGGCATTTGTCCGCGCAGGCGCCGCAGCGCACGCAGATGTCCATGAATATCTTGAAGGAACGGAACTTGTGCAGGCGTTCGCGCAGTCCGTTGAAGATGATCTCCTGCCAGTTCTCGGGAAGACCCCAGTCGTCGTCGAGGGGGTTCCATTTGTGGGCGTTGGGCAGCCCGACGTATTTCACGCTTTCGGGGTTGGCGGCGTAGCAGTAGCGGCCGGGCTTGATCACCGTCGGCACGTCCATCCAGTCCGCCTTGGGGGGCGTGTAGTCGATACTTGCAAAAAGCTCTTCAGGGCGTGGCAGATCAGACATTACTCGGCTCCTTCTGCTAGAGGCTTGTCCACAGGAAGATCCTTCTCGACCATCTTCTCACGGAATTCGTCCTCGTATTCTTCATATGTGTGGTAATGAACGTTCTCGAACTTCCAGGGGTTGACATGCCTGAACTTTCTGGAAGCGCAGTTCATGTTGCGCGTGGGCGAGAGGAACACGCCGCCCATGTGCATGAGCTTGCTCAGGGGGAAGTACGCCAGCAGCACGGAGACCAGGAACATGTGGATGTAGAACATCACGCCGATTCCCTCGGGGACGTTCCAGGAGAAGGTCACCAGGCCCATGGCCAGCTGCTTGACGGAAATGATGTCGACCTTGGCGAAGTAACGCATGAAGATGCCCGAGAAGGCGATCCCGAGGATCAGGAACAGCGGGAAGTAGTCCTGCACCAGGGAGATGTAGCGGATCTGGGGCACGACGACACGGCGCAGGAAAAGATAGGTCACCGCGATGACGAAGACGAGGTCAGTCAGGTACAGGGTCGGCGCGCCGATCTGCAGCATGGCGTCCATGGACTCGATGCCGGCGATCAGCCCCGGAACCGGCTCGGTGAAGAAGCGCATGTGGCGCAGCACGATGGTCAGGAAGGAGTAGTGGAAGGCCAGCGCACCAAGCCACAGCCACTTGCTCGAACCGTACGTCACCTTGGTGCCTTCATGCAGGTCCACCTTGGTGTTGCGGAACAGGGACCTGAACAGCAACACTTCGAAAAGCATGCGCATCACGACGCCGCCCGTGGTGGAGGGGTTCTCGATGGTGCTCTGCTTGATCCAGGGCAGCGACTCCTGCTGGCCGCACGTTGTGGGGATGCAGAACGGCACGGCCGATTTGCCCCAGTCCACAACCCTCAAACAGAATCCCACCACGAAAACCGCGACTGCCAGGAAGGGTATGTACAGCCCAAAGGCTTTTTCCATACCCAAGGCCCCGGCGCCCACAAGGGCTATTGCCGCGAGGGCAAAGACCAGGAATAGGGAGTAAAGAGCTTTCATGTACCTTTTACCTCGCTAAAGGGTTAACACTGAAAATATACTTAACGGACACTACCCCGCTACCTCCTCGTCTTTCAGCAAATTCGCTTTTTCAAGCAGCTTGTGCGTTCTGCTGTACAGTTGGTTGGCTTTTTGCTTCCAAAGAACCTCGCGGCAAGCCATATACAGATCGAATCCGAGCATGGTCAGGCGATCGACACGCACGTTCCAGTCGTGCAGCGCCTCATCCATCTCCTGCACCCGGCCGGTCTTGGCCAACTCCCGGCGCACGATCTCCTTGAGCGCCGGCAGAAAGCTCAGGGCCACGGACGGCGCAAAACCCTGCACCGCCCTGATGCGCAGAATCCCGTCCAGATCCGTGGAACACTCCGCGACGTCCCCGCCGCGCAAAAGGGTCATGAATATCTTCTCGATGTTGCTACGAAAGGTATGTCCGACCGGGTTGGCGAACTGGTTGGAAGACCCGGAGAAAAATTTGGCGCCTTCGTCAGGATAGGTTTTGATGATGGCATCAGTCCATTGCGCGCAAATGCCCTTCTGATTGTCGGTCAAAAATTTGCTGAATTCCATAATTACCTTGAATTCCAAATTGTTAAAAAAAGCGAACGTTGCCTTGGCAACGCATGTGGCGAGCAGGACAGATTTGCGCGGTTCTTAAATCACCTCCCCCTCAAGGTCAAGCGTTTGTGAAAAATGAAACAAGGATGACTGGAATAACATGGCCGTGAATCCGCCATGTTAATTCATGTTTCCGGCTGGCCCGGGCCAAGGCCCGCTCCGGCCACCCCGCGTCTTCGGGCTAGGCATCCAGCTCCGCTTGTGCTACCAGTGCCGCCACGTCCACACGAACTTTCGACCCCCGCAACGGCACCTACATGATGAAGTTACGCATTCTGCTTTCCGGTCTGGTCTGCTTGTTTCTCTTTTCGGCCGGACTGGCTCTCGCCGACAACGCCACCGACACGGAACCCCAGTCCTGGCGTCTGTTGGCCGACAGGACCGCAGCCAGCCATGACAACAAATACATCGAAGCCTTCGGCAACGTGGTGCTCGAACGCGGTGCCGACTACATACGCGCCGAGTACGCGCGCTATTACCAATCCACGAAATGGGTCTTTCTCCGGGGCAACGTCGAGGCCAAATTCCAGGGGGATTTCCTGAAGGCCGAGGAAGCCGAATTCGACCTCGAATCGAACACGGGGTGGCTCAAGAACGGCCAGGTCTTCATGGAGGATCCGCACATGTACTTCGAGGGAGCCGTGCTGAAGAAAACCGGCCCCGAAACGTACGAGTTCCGCGAAGCCACCGTCACGGTCTGCGACGGAGACCGGCCAGCCTGGTCCATCAAGACGTCGCGAGGCGACATCACCGTTGACGGCTACGCCCATCTCTGGGGCCCGCGCTTCCAGATCATGGATCAGCCGATGCTCATGGCGCCTTACGCGGTGATACCGGTCAAGACCAAGCGGCAGAGCGGCTTCCTGCTCCCGGAGATCGGCACGAGCGACAAACTCGGCATCACCTACGACCAGCCCTACTACCAGGTCATCGACGAAGAGCAGGACGTGACCCTCTATTCCCACCTCATGACGGCCAAAGGGCTCATGCTCGGCGGTGAATACAGGCTCGTGCCCGACATCCACACCAAGGGCATCTTCAAGTTCGACTATCTGTTCGATCAGGAGACCGAGGGAACTTCTCTCTACAGCGACAATTCGCAAATGAGCCGCGACAACCGCAACCGGTGGTGGGCACGCGGCAAGTTCGACGGCTATCTCGGCGAGCCTGACTGGAATCTCAAGCTCGATCTGGACCTGGTTTCGGACCAGGACTACCTGCGCGAGTTTTCACGGGGCTATTCGGGCTTTAACAAAAGCAGGAAGGATTTCCTGCAGTATTTCGGCCGCGACATCGAGGACAACGACAGCGAACTGCGCGTGAACCGACTCCTGCTGAGCCACAACTGGGCCAATGTCGGCGTCCAGGGTCTGGTCGAATACACCCAGAATCTCGAATACGGCAGCAACAACAAGCTGCCTAACAAGGACAGGGACGACGACCCCACCCTGCAACGCCTGCCGGAACTCAACCTGCACCTATATCAGACCCAGCTCCTGAGCACGCCCCTGACCATCCAAGGCAGTTCGCAGCTGGCCTCATTCTGGCGCGAATACGGGACCACGGGATCGCGCCTCGACGTTCACCCCATCGTGGGCCTGCCCCTGCACTTCGAGTACGGATCCGTCATCCCCAAGGGCGGCCTCAGAGGCACGACCTGGTTCGTCGAGAAATACGAAAACGAAGACGATGACGTGAACACCGATGACAGCAACCCCTCAAGGTTCCTGCCGGACTTCACCACCTCGGCCTACACGGAGTTTTCGCGCGTATTCACCCTGACGGAAGAAAGCGACTTCCCGTCCGACGCGGACTCGTTCACTTGGCTGAAACTCAGACACGCCGTACAGCCGAGACTTGAGTACACCTACATCCCCTTCGAGTCGCAGGGCAAATATCCCTATTTCGATGAGGACGATCGCATCAGGCCGACCAACGAACTGACCTACTCTCTGACCAACCTCTTCACCACCAAGACCGGGCGGATGCAGCCCAGCCCCGACACGCAAGGCAAGTCGGCCCTGAAGGTGGACTATCTCGATCTGGCCCGCCTGCGTCTTGAACAGTCGTACGACATACGCGAGGAGACCAGAAGCGACGACACGGACGAATACCCGACCCGCCCCTTCTCCGACCTGCTCGCCGACCTGACAACGCGCCTCTCTCCCTGGCTCTACCTGACCAACAAGACATGGTACTCGCCCTACGAGAACCACGTGACCGAGCACGAACACGCCCTCTGGGCCTACTATGAAGACCGGGTCTATGCGTCCTTCAGCCTGGATTTCCTGGAAGAGATCGACGAATACCTCAGGCAGGAGCAGGAGCGGCAACGCATCGCCGGCTTCGGCGGCGGATTCGGCATCACCAAGGAATGGAGCGCTGCTTTCCTCTACCGGGTGGACTGGGAGTCCGGCACCGACCTGGAAAAGCGCCTCGCCCTGCGCTATGATCACCAATGTTTTTCAACCGAAACGGTCTGGACCAAGACCGATGACGACACCCGTTTCGAGTTCCGTGTCATCCTGGCGCAGTTGGGCTCCGTAGGTCGATAAATCATGGCCAGCGCCAGGCAGATACGCCTCCTCCCTCCCGAACTTCAGAATCAGATAGCCGCGGGCGAGGTGGTGGAACGCCCCGCCAGCGTCCTCAAGGAACTCATCGAAAACGCCCTGGATGCCGGCGCGACCCGTCTGCGCGTCCTGATCCGGGACGGCGGGCAGTCGTGCATCCGGGTCAGCGACAATGGATGCGGCATTCCCGAAAACGAACTCGAGCTGGCCCTGACGCGGCACGCCACGAGCAAGCTCTCGACCATCCAGGACCTCGGCTCCATCCGCAGCTTCGGGTTCCGGGGCGAGGCGCTGCCGAGCATCGCCTCCGTGTCCCGCTTCCGTCTGGCGTCCGCCACGCGTGACGGGGAAGGTGCTGCGCTGGAAGTGCTCCACGGCCGCGTCGTGGGGCACGGCCCTGCGGCCATGCCCAGAGGGACCGAGGTCGAAGTCCAGGACCTCTTCGCCAACGTGCCGGCCCGGCTCAAGTTCCTGAAACAGCCCGCCACGGAAACGCGCAAATGCAGCGAACTGTTCATCCGCATCGCACTGGCCAACCTGAACGTGGACTTCGAGCTGCTGAACGGTGACAGGACCGTCCATCGATTTCTGGCAGGAGAAGACCTCGCCAGACGCCTATGCGCCGTTTGGCCGAGGGAGCTGGTGGACGCCGCGCACCACGTGGACATGACGGACGGCCCGTTCTCGGTCCGGGGCCTCATCGGCGCCCCTTCGACGGCCCAGGCCCGCGGCGACCGCATTCTTGTGTACGTCAACGGCCGCCCCGTCCAGGACAGGACCATGATCAGCGCAATCCGGGAGGCCTACCGCGGCAGGATACTGGGCAAGGAATACCCTCAGGCCGTGCTGTTCCTGCAACTCCCCCCCGATGAGGTCGACGTCAACGTGCATCCGGCCAAGACAGAGGTCCGCTTTCAGGATGAGGGAGCCGTCTTCCGTCTCGTGAGACGCGCCGTGTCCAAAGCTCTGGAGACGGGCAACGACATGCCGCCGCTGGCCGAGAATACGATGCAATTCTCCGTGGCCCGCGCCCTTCCCGTCCTGCCCGTTTCCGCATCTCTGGAGAGGGACGTCGTCCCTTCCCTTGCTTCTGCCCGGCCCGACAGTCCTCTGTACGATCAGCCCTGGCCCCGGAAGTTTTCATCCTCAGCGGCCGTTCAGCAGCTTTTCGAAACGCCCGCGGAGCCCCCTGCTGCGCCGGATCCGGCACCGCGGCGCAGTCCCGACCCCGGTCCACAGCCCGAGGCCGAATCCACCCGCTACCTGGGCCAGTTCGCCGACACGTACCTCATCCTCACGGGTTCTGCCGGGATCACGCTCATCGACCAGCATGCGGCGCATGAGCGGGTACTTTTCCATATGCTGCGCTCGAGCGGTTCCCGCGGTGACCGCCGACCGCTGCTCATGCCGCTGGAAATCCCCATGCACCCGTCGCAGGCGCTGCTGGTGCAGGAAATCTGGGCCCAGCTCGACGGACTCGGCTTTTCCCTCGAACTGGCGGCAGGGCCTAAGCTCCTGCTGCACGCCGTACCGGCCCTGCTGACCCCGTCCAGGGCTCGGGAATTCCTTGAGGACGCCTTGGCCGACAAGGCCAGATCCATGGAAGATCTCTGGGCGGTCATGGCCTGCAAGGCGGCCATCAAGGCCGGCGACGTGCTGACACCTGACGAGGCCCTGGCCCTGATCGAATCCTGGCAGTCCCTGCCCGACAGAAATTTCTGCCCGCACGGTCGCCCCGTGTCCCTGCTCTGGACCGTCGGCGACCTGGAGAAACTGTTCAAGAGGCGCTCCTGACAGGAACGCCTCGAACCACGCACCAGACTCGAGGAGGAACCTTTGAATATTCTCATCGTTGGAGCCGGGGGCCGCGAACACGCCCTGGCATGGAAAATAAGCCGCAGCCCGCTTCTCACGAAGCTCTTCATCGCTCCCGGCAACGGCGGCACGGCGCTGCTCGGGACCAATGTCGCCGTCCGTGACGACGATATCGAGGGTTTGACCGCTTTCGCCCGGGACAACCGGATCGACCTTGTCGTCGCCGGCCCGGAACTGCCCCTTGTCCTGGGCCTCAAGGAAGCTCTCGACGCGGTGAACATCCCGTGTTTCGGCCCCTGCGCCTTCGCAGCGCAACTTGAGGGCTCCAAGGCCTTCGCCAAGACCATGATGCGGGAGACCGGGGTGCCGACGGCCGACTTCCGGGTTTTCGACTCCTACGACAACGCCCTGGAATACGTCCGCGCCCATCCCCTGCCCATGGTCATCAAGGCCGACGGGCTAGCCGCGGGCAAGGGCGTGGTCATCGCCCAGACCATGGCCGAGGCCGAAGGCGCACTCAAGGACATGATGCTGGACCGCGTCTTCGGCGACGCAGGCCTGACGGTGGTCGTCGAGGAGGCCCTGGTGGGCGAGGAGGCATCCTTCCTGGCCTTCTGCGACGGCACGACCGTGGTGCCCATGCCTTCCCTGCAGGACCACAAGCGCATCGGCGACAACGACACGGGCCTCAACACCGGAGGCATGGGTGCCTACAGCCCGGCCCCGGTCCTGCCCGAGGACAGGTACGCAGCCATGGCCGACCTCGCCATCCGCCCCATCACCACGCACCTCGCGGCCATCGGCCAGCCTTTCAAGGGCGTGCTCTATGCGGGCCTGATGATGACGGACAAGGGCCCCATGGTCCTGGAGTACAACGTGCGCTTCGGAGACCCGGAGTGCCAGCCCCTCATGGCGCGCCTCAAGTCCGATCTCGTCGAGATCATGCTGGCCTGCGTGCACGGCGAGCTTGACCCGTCCAAGGTGGTCTACCATAAGGAAACCAGTTGCTGCGTGGTCTTGGCCGCCAAGGGCTATCCCCAGAGCTACCCCAAAGGGATGGTCATCGAGGGCATCGACGAGGCTGAGAAAGTCGAGGGAGTGAGTGTCTTCCAGGCCGGAACAAAGCTCCTGGACGGACGGACCGTCAGCAGCGGCGGCCGGGTTCTGGGCGTGACCGCCCTGGGCGCGGATCTCGAACAGGCGCGGGAGCGCGCCTATGAGGCAGTGGCAAGGATATCGTTTGAAAACAGCTATTACCGCACGGATATCGCCGTCAAAGGACTGAGGAGAACACAATGACGCAGGTTGCGATCTTCATGGGCAGCAAATCCGACGAGGCCACGGTGCGGCCGTGCGCGGACGTGTTGGACAAGCTCGGCATTTCCTACACCTTCACCATCACCTCCGCCCACCGCACCCCCGAGCGGACGGCCCGGCTGATCCGCGAACTGGAGGATGCCGGAGTGCAGGTCTTCATCTGCGCCGCCGGCCTGGCGGCGCATCTGGCCGGAGCCGTGGCGGCCAAGACCATCCGCCCGGTGCTCGGCATCCCCATCTCGGCCTCGTCGCTTGGCGGCTGGGACGCTCTGCTGGCCACGGTCCAGATGCCTCCGGGCTTCCCCGTCGGCACCCTCGCCCTGGACAAGGTCGGCGCCCGCAACTCGGCGTGGCTTGCGGCCCAGATTCTGGCGCTGCACGATGCGGCCCTTGCCGAGCGGATCCAGGCTGAACGGCGCAAAATGATCGAGCAGGTCGAGGAAGACGCGAAAACGCTGTAGCGTTCAGCAACCAAGGCAAAAGAAAAGGCGGGTCACCCCGCCTTTTCTTTTGCCTTGTGTTCGGACAGCCTACTGCAGAAACTTGAAGAACTCGCTTTCAGGAGTCAGAACGAACTGCGTCTGGTCCTTCATGGTCTTCTTATACGCATCCATAGTCCGCACGAACTCGTAGAATTCGGGGTCCTGCGTAAGGGCTTGGGCGTAGATGGCCGTAGCGGCAGCCTCGCCCTCGCCGCGGGCGGACTCGGCAGCCCTGCGCGCATCGGCCAGGATGACCGCCCTCTGCCTGTCGGCCATGGTCGTGATCTTCGCGGCCTCTTCCCGGCCTTCGGAACGATACTGCTTGGCCTGCCGCTCGCGCTCTGCCTGCATGCGGCCGTAGATGGCCATCTGGTTCTCCTTGGGCAGGTCGGTGCGCTTGATGCGCACGTCGATGACGCGGATGCCGTAGTCGCGAAGCAGGGAATTGGCTTTGGCCGTGACTTCCTCCATGATGGTGGAGCGTTCGATCGCGACGATTTCAGTCAGGGTATAGCGACCGAGAGCCTCGCGCAGCTGCGAGTAGACGATGTCGTCGATGCGGGACAACCCGCCCTGGATGTTGCGCACCGTCCTGTAGAACAGCAGCGGGTTTTCGATCACCCAGCGCGAATAGTTGTCCACGACCATGTTCTTCTTGTCCTGGGTGATGATTTCGGCGGCCGGGGAGTCATACTCCAGGACCCTGGCGTCGAAGAAAATGACGTTCTGCACGAAGGGCAGCTTGAAATTGAGCCCGGGCCCGAAATCCTCACCGACGGGCTTGCCCAACTGCAGGAGTATGGCCCGTTCGGTCTGGTCGACCACGAACACGCACTGCAGCAGGAGGAAAACGCTCACAACAATGGCGGCCAAAGCGATCTGGATCGTTCTCATTGCTGCGCCCCTCCCTGAGTTGACACGCCGGCCTTGCCCGACCGCTGCAGGGGAAGGTACGGAAACACCCGCTGCATGGACTCGTTGGAAATGATGATCTTCTCGACCTCGGGCCTGGAAAGGATTTCCTCCATGGTTTCGAGATAGAGCCTCTTCTTGGTGATGTCCTTGGCCTTGCGGTACTCTTCCAGCACGAACAGGAAGCGGTCGCTGTCACCCCGTGCCTGGAGTATCTTCGACTCCTTGTAGGCCTGGGCCTGGTTGGTTATGGCGGCAGCCTCACCCCTGGTACGGGGGATCAGGTCGTTCTCGTAGGCCTCGGCCTCGTTGATGAAACGGCTCTTGTCCTCCTTGGCGCTGGCCACGTCCTTGAAGGCGTCGATGACCTGCTTGGGCGGGTGCACGTCCTGGAGCTGCACGGCCACGACCCTGATACCGCTCTTGTAGCTGTCGAGGGTCTTCTGGAGGAGATCGCGCGTGTCGTTTTGGATGGTCAGCTTGTCGTCCGTGAGGGCTGCGTCGATCTTGTTGTAACCGATGACCTCGCGCATGGCCGCCTCGGCGGCGTCTTTCACCGTCTTTTCCTGATTGGCGACGTTGAAGAGGTAATCCTGGGCGTTCTCAATGAGGAACTGCACGATGAACTGGACATCGACGATGTTCTCGTCGCCCGTGAGCATGAGGGATTCCTCCGGGACCAGGCGGACCTGGGATCCGGTGACAGCGGTGAGCGCTGAACCCCCGCGGAATCCGACTTCGATCCGCTGGATCTTCGTGACCTGGGGCGTGAGTACGGACTCAATGGGGAACGGCAAACGGTAGTGCGGGCCGGGTTCCGTGGTGCGGTCGTAGGCGCCGAAGCGTTTGACAACGCCTACCTCGTCCGGCTGGACGATGTAGATGCCGCTGCCGAGCCAGAGGACAACGGCGATGACCACGATGACCTTCCAGCCGGGAAGGTTCATCTGTTTCAACTGTTTGACTTTCTCGTTCAAATCACCGAGATCCGGGCCTGGTATGGGCCCAGACTGCCTCTGCCGTCGTTCTTGTAGTTTTTCCCAATCCCAATTCATAATTATCCTTGGTAAAAGACTCCTCCTGAGAGGTCAAGGAAATGAGAGGATACCCGATTGACCGCACCCGCCCTACATCCTGAAGACACCGAAAAAAAGGGCCCGACTCCGGGCTGCGACGTGACGATTTATACAGATGGATCCAGTCTTGGCAATCCGGGTCCCGGTGGTTGGGCCGCAATTCTGGTCTGGGGAGACAGAAAGAAGGAAATCAGCAAAGGATATATTGAGACGACCAACAATCGGATGGAGATCCGCGGGGTCATCCATGCCCTCACGGAACTCTCACGGCCATGCATCGTCCACGTCCACACAGACTCGCGATACGTGTGCGACGCAGTTGCCAAGCGGTGGATTGCGGGATGGGTGAGAAACGGGTGGCTGACTTCAGCCAAGAAGCCGGTGAAAAACCGGGACTTGTGGGAACGGCTGATTCCTCTGCTGAAAACGCACAAGGTCCACTTCCACTGGATCAAGGCCCACGACGGACATCCGGAAAACGAACGCTGCGACGAACTGGCCAAGAACGCGGCCAAGGCTCCGGGAAGGGTGGCTGACGAAGGTTACCGTGCGGATTCGTGACCGGCGCGGGCGATTTTCAGAACAAGACGTCGAAAGACTGAACCAGCAACACGGCACCAATCCCTATCTTGACTGAAAGACCGAGCACCTTGCCCAGCATGGCCCCCAAGGCGGCCTGCTTGGCCTCGTGCACGGGGCGTTTGTTCAGAAGCTCGATGCCCAGACACCCGAAATAGGCCCCGATGACGGCCCCGGCCAAAGCGCCCAGACCCAAAAGGAACGGGGTGCCGAAAATGGCGCCGGCAATGGCGCCGGCAATGGCGCCCCAGTTTCCGGACCGGGAGGCGCCATATTTTTTGGCGCCGACAGTCTGCAGCCCGAACTCGATGCATTCCCCAAGAAATGAAAAAAAGAGGAAAAGCAGGTAGGTCCGAACAGAAATTGTCACTTCCGGATTCAGGATGTCCCAAATCCAGAGGATAAGAATGATCAACCAGTTCGCCGGCAGACCGAAGACGTGAGTAGCGAAGGCAGTGATGAGAAGGAGGAATACGAAGGCGGCGAAGAAAGCGGACATGTGGTTGTGAGAGGGAAGAAATAAAAAAAGTCCTGGCGA
>DPKT01000304.1 GCA_003542385.1 Desulfomicrobium sp. | reverse complement strand
GCACACCGATCTGGCGCAGCTCGATGCGGGTGCGGTAGTTGCGCACCAGGTCCTTGACCAGCTCCCGGAAATCGACGCGGCCCGGCGCCGTGAAATAGAAGATCATCTTGCTCTTGTCGAAGTAGATCTCGACGTCCACGAGCTTCATGTCCAGGTGCAGCCGGGCCATGGAGCGCTGGCAGTACTTGCGCGCCTCCCTGGCCAGCTCCCGGTTTTCACGGTCGATGGCCGTGTCCTCGGCCGTGGCCGGGCGGTAGATGGGCTTGACGGCTTCCGGGTCCACGCCTTC
The DNA here is from genome assembly GCA_003542385.1 of Desulfomicrobium sp. Lineage (GTDB taxonomy): Bacteria > Desulfobacterota > Desulfovibrionia > Desulfovibrionales > Desulfomicrobiaceae > Desulfomicrobium. The sequence goes on along the minus strand of DPKT01000304.1, from coordinate 3,684 downwards.
GGGCAGGTCGTCGCGCAGGGCCACTATCTCGCCGAAGCCGATGCCCTCTTCGGTCTTGACCAGGACCATGTCGTGCATGGACAGCACGAAGGGGGTGGACAGGAAAAAGTATATCTGTCCCTGGCGTCTGAAAGAAACACCAACGTATTGAGCCATATATATTCCAAAGGATGATCCCGTCGCGCTGCGCGGGAGGTGATGACGGTTTAACGTTCGTGCGCCATGGCGCAAAAAAACCGGTTCCAGGCCGATGCCCGGAACCGGTTGTGTAGCGGGAGAAGCCGAAAGTGACAAGCTAGAGAAGGCCGAGCCTGCGCGCGATTTCCCGGGCTGATTTGCGCCCCGCGCCCATGGCCAGGACCACCGTGGCCGCGCCGGTGACGATGTCGCCGCCGGCGAAGACCATGGGGATGTCCGTCTCGCCGGTTTCGGGATCGGCCTGGATGTAGCCCCACTTGTTCAGCGTCAGCTCCGGGGTTTCGCGCAGCAGGACCTGGTTGGGCCCCGTACCGATGCCCAGGATGGCCAGGTCCGTGGGGATGTCGAAGAAGGCCCCTTCCACCGGGACCGGCTTGCGCCGCCCCGAGGCATCGGGTTCGCCCAGTTCCATGCGCTGCACGGTCAGGCTCTGCAGACGGCCCTTCTCGTCGCCGTTGAAGGCCACTGGGGCGGCCAGATTCTCCAGGATAACCCCCTCCTCCAGAGCGTGCTCGAGTTCTTCGAGACGGGCCGGCATCTCCTCCTTGGTGCGGCGGTAGACGATGGTCACCTTCTCGGCGTCCAGGCGCAGGGCCGTGCGCGCGGCGTCCATGGACACGTTGCCGCCGCCCAGGACCGTGACCTGCCGGCCTGCCGCCACCGGCGTGTCCACGTCCGGGAACTTGTAGCCGCGCATGAGGTTGACGCGGGTCAGGTACTCGTTGGCGCTGTACACGCCCAGCAGGCTCTCGCCGGGGATGTTCAGGAACTTGGGCAGGCCCGCGCCCACGCCGATGAACACGGCCTGGTAGCCCTGATCGAAGAAGTCCTGGATGGACACGGTCTTGCCCACGACCCAGTTGGTCTTGAAGGCAACGCCCATGCGCTTCAGGAATTCCACTTCCGTGTGCACGATGGACTTGGGCAGGCGAAACTCGGGAATGCCGTAGGTCAGGACGCCGCCGACTTCGTGCAGGGCCTCGAAGACGGTCACGGACACGCCCAGGGCGGCCAGATAGCCGGCAGCGGTCAGGCTGCTCGGGCCAGAGCCCACGCAGGCGACCTTCAGGTCCTCGCGCAGGAGTTTGCAGTCCTCCCCGCCGGTGATGGCGTCGCAAGGGTTCACGGCATAGTACGAATCGGCCACGAAGCGCTCCAGGCGTCCGATGGCTATGGGCTGACCCGTGGGGTTCAGCTTGCACCGCAGTTCGCACTGCTTCTCCTGGGGACAGACCCGGCCGCAGACCGCGGGCAGGCTGTTGGTGGCTTTGATGACCTTGTAGGCCTCGTCGAGACGGCCTTCGGCCACCTCGTGGATGAAGGCCTTGCAGTCCACCTCGACCGGGCATCCGGCCTGGCAGGTGGGGTTCTTGCATTGCAGACAGCGCCTGGCCTCGGCCTGCGCCTGCTCCAGGGTGTACCCCAGGGCGACCTCGGTGAAATTGCCCCGGCGGACATCGGCGTCCTGCATGGGCATGGAAACGCGGGGGAGGAGTTTAGCTTTCTTTGCCATGGCACTCACAGTAGCACTTGTAGGACTGTTTTTCCTGCGGAACGTACGACCCCAGACGCATCATCAGTTCGCCGAAATCCACCTTGTGGGCGTCGAACTCCGGACCGTCCACGCAGGCGAAGCGGATGGAGTCATCCACCCGCACACGGCAGGCGCCGCACATGCCGATACCGTCGACCATGATGGAATTGAGACTGACCACCGTCTTCACGCCGAAGGGGCGAGTCACTTCGGCCACGGCGCGCATCATGGGCACCGGGCCCACGGCCACGACCTCCTTGACCTCCGGGTCCGACTCCAGGCGCTCCTTGAGAACCTGGGTCACGAAGCCCTTCTGGCCCTTGCTGCCGTCGTCCGTGGCGATCAGGACTTCATGGCTGAACTTCGAGAGTTCCTCCTCAAAGAGCAGCAGGTCGGCCGAACGCGCGCCGATGATGGACACCACCTTGTTCCCGGCCTGGGCATGGCCCTTGGCGATGTGGTGCATGGCCGCGATGCCCGTGCCGCCGCCCACGCAGATGACGGTGCCGACCTTGTGGATGTCCGTGGCCCGGCCCAGGGGCCCGCACAGATCGAGAACCGCATCGCCTTCGCCCAGACTGTCCAGAATGGCCGTGCTCTTGCCCAGGACGAGGTAGACGATGGTGATGGTCCCTTTCCCGGCATCGGCGTCGGCGATGGTCAGCGGAAAGCGCTCGCCGTCCTCCGCCACGCGCAGGATGACGAAATTGCCCGGCTTGGCCTTGGCCGCGATCTCGGGTGCGTCCAGGGTCATCTCCGTGACCCGGCCGGGGATGAGAATTCTTTTTTTCAATATGGTCGTGCTCACCAATTCCTCCATGCCCTAACCGGGGCGTCTTATTGAACAAGTGGCCCAGAATTCCGCCGCTTCACCGCTGCTTGTCAAACTTCCTGGGCGATTGTAAAGAAATATGACCCTCAAAGAAAGGATATGTCCATGACCCCAGACACCATCAGCGCGTATTCCAGCCAGAGCATCGGCTCCGACGCGCAGTGGAATTCAGGGTTGTCACGGCAGATGCTTTCGGCCCGCGTCTCCACACGCACCGTGGGCGTGCAGCTCGGCAAGCTCGGCGTCAGCCTGAGCACTCAGAACATCTCCTTCGCCGACGAGCCCGCACCCAAGATCCTCAAGGACTTCGCCCAGGAACTGGAGCTCCAGTACCTGACTCAGCACGTCTCGCCCTACAAACCGGCCGGCGACTACGCCCCCAACCCGACCACCCGGCGCCTGGGCGCCATGGCCTACGGCCAACAGGCCAACCTGCGCAGCGTCTCCCCGATGATCAGCGTCGTGGTCTAGTACCAAGACGGGTCCTTAAAAAGATTATCGATTGACGGTTACCGACCGTCCGTAGCCGAAAACGAAAGGGCCGCCAAGAGGCGGCCCTTCCCCGTCACTGCGCCAGAAACGCCTCAAGCCTGTCCAGGGCCCGGTCGATGCCCGCGGGCTCCGAGCCTCCTGCCTGAGCCAGGTCGGGACGCCCGCCGCCGCCGCCCTTGATCTCGCCCGAGACCTCCTTGATGAGCGCCGGGGCCGTGTAGCGGCCGTGCAGATCCTTGCTGACCGACAGCACCAGCATGGCCTTGCCGTCGATCTCGGCGGCCAGGGCGATGATGCCGCAAGTGATCTTGGAGCGCAGGTCGTCCATGAGGTTTCTGAGCGCGTTCATGTCCGGGGCCGCGACCTTCCTGGCCAGCACTTTCATGCCGGCGATGTCCTTGGCCTCGGAGGCCAGGTCCTTGCCGCTCTCGGACATGACTCTGGCCTGCAGGGCCTGCAGCTCCTTGGACAGGGCCTTGGCCTGGTCCTGCAGGGCGGCGATCTTCTTCGACACCTCGTTCGGGGCTGCCTTGAGTAGGGCGGCCGCGTTGCGGACCTCCTCGCGCTGGGCCTGCCAGTGGCGCAGGGCGTCCCAGCCCGTCAGGGCCTCGATGCGGCGCACGCCGGC
>DPKT01000133.1:5745-5878 GCA_003542385.1 Desulfomicrobium sp. | reverse complement strand
CGGCGCCGCACGAAGGCCGCGAGCATGGGCTCGAGGCACTCCCAGCCGCCCGTCAGCGCGGCCAGGGCCGCCTTCTGGGCGATGGAGCAGATGTTGGAGGTGGATTGGCCCTGGATCTTGGTCATGGCCTTGA
>DPKT01000133.1:5343-5692 GCA_003542385.1 Desulfomicrobium sp. | reverse complement strand
TGGCCAGGCCGTTGACCACGGCGAAATTCTCGGGGTGACGCCGCCACCACGGCGCCAGGGAGGCGGGCTTGGCGGGGGCGTAGACCAGCCGGTCGTAGATTTCATCGGCGATGACGAAGATGCCCTTGTCCACGGCCCAGGCCGCGATGGCGTCGAGCTGTTCCTGCGTGTAGTGGCAGCCCGTGGGGTTGGACGGCGTGTTCATGACCAGGCAGCGCGTGCGCGGCGTGCGGGCCGCCTCCAGCTGGTCCACGCTGACGAGGAAGTCGTTTTGCGGCTCCGTGGCGACGAAGACCGGCACGCCGTCGGCCAGCTGCACCAGAGCCGGGTAGCTGACCCAGTAGGGGGC
>DPKT01000133.1:0-5302 GCA_003542385.1 Desulfomicrobium sp. | reverse complement strand
AGAGGCTCTGCTTGCCGCCGTTGGTCACGACCACGTTGTCCATGGCCGAGTCCACGCCGTAGAAGTCCCGGAAGTAGCCGCACACGGCCGTGCGCAGCTCGGGGATGCCCGGCACCGGGGTATAGCGGGTGAAGCCCTGCTCCATGGCCTGGCGCGCCGCTTCACAGACGTGCTCGGGAGTGCGGAAATCGGGCTCGCCGACGGCCAGGCTGACGATCTGCCGACCGGCGGCGCGCAACTCCTGGGCCTTGGTGTTGATGGTCAGGGTCGCGGAAGGCTTGATGCTGGTGATGCGTTGCGCCAGTTTCATGGTCGTCGGGTCTCCTCTTTGAGACGGATGAAGATTGGTTGTTAGATTTCCGCCTTGGCGACGTGGTCTTCCACGGCGATCTCAAGTTCGGCCAAAGTAATGTCGGTCAGGCCCAGCAGGCCGGCTTCGTTGCAGGTCACCAGGATCAGGTCGCGGTCCTGCCGCAGGCCGATGCCGAGCTTCATGCAGACGAGGTTGGCCAGCCGGACCAGGACGAGCAGGGTATTCGAAGTGTCGTAGTCCTTGCGGTGATGGTCGCGGCAGACCATGCAATACGGTTCCGGGAGATTCCATTTCTCGAGGAGCAGGCAACCGCATTCAGGGTGCATGGCGTCGACGAACTCGTCTGCCGCCGTCCTGGTGATGCGGGGGGCGCCCCGGTCCTTCTCCCCGACGGAGACCAGGGCCTTGAGCACCAGGAGCTTCCCCACGTCGTGAATGAGCCCGGCGATGAACGCTTCGGGCGCGAGGTCATCGTGCCCGCATCGCCTGGCCAGCCATTGGGCGCCGAAGGCGCAGGCCACGGAGTGCTTCCAGAGGGTGCTGGTGTACTGCTGCACGAAGGGGTTGCGCGAAGCGTAGTTCTTGCGCTGCGTGGCCATCATGACGCAGTTGACCACCTCCCGCAGGCCGATGCGGACCACCGCGTCCTGGATGCGGCTTATCTTCTTGATGCCGCGGAAGAACGAGGAATTGGCAACCTTCAGCACCTCGGCCACCAGCACCTGATCCTGGATGATGAGACTGACGACCTTGTCCGTGTCCGGATCAGGGCGCGCCGCCTCCTGGTGAACCAGCAGGGCCGTGCGGTCGAAAACCGGCAGGTCGCTCCCCGGCTCTTCCAGGAATTCCCGGACGCGGTCGTGGATGGAGGCTATTTCGAACATCTACGCTCCGAGTATGCGGCGCAGCTCGACCAGGGGACGAGGCTTATGCACGCGCGGCAAGGTCCGCAGAATTTCATCCACGGTGGTGATTCCGAGGGCGGCCTTGGTGATCCCGTCTTCGAGCAGCGAGACCAGGCCGGCCTTCTCCAGACTGATCTCCCGGAGTTCGTGGGTCGTTTTGCGCTGCAGGACCGCATCGCGGATGAAAACTTCGGGGATGAGCATTTCGTAGACGGCGAGCCGGCCCTTGTAGCCGCTGTGCCGACATGCGGCGCACCCCCGGCCCTTGCGGAACTCCGCCCCGGCCAGGTCGCCATAGGTGCAGCCCATCCGTCTCAACTGGCTCAAATCGGGCTGGTAGGGCACGGCGCAGTGCGGACAGATCTTGCGCACAAGGCGCTGCGACAGGATGCAGGACAAGGTGGAGGATACCAGAAACGGCTCGATGTCCATATCGAGCAGACGCACCAGGGCCCCGATGCTGTCCTCGGTATGGAAGGTCGTCAGCACCTTGTGGCCTGTCAAGGCGGTCTGGATGCACATGACGGCCGAGAAATGGTCGCGAACCTCGCCGATGACCACGATATCCGGGTCCTGACGGACGATGTGCTTGAGGGTTTCCTCGAAGGTCAGGCCGATGGAGGGCATGATGGAGCACTGGCCGATGCCGCGCACCTTGTACTCCACCGGGTCCTCGGCCGTGATGATGCTCACGTCGGGGCGATTCAGGTAGTTGATGCAGCTGTAGACCGTCGTCGACTTGCCCGAACCCGTGGGGCCGGTGACCATGATCACGCCCGACGGCGCGTCGAGGGCCTCCTCCATGAAGCGGTTCAGCATGCCCGGCAGCATGCCCAGCTCGTGCATGGGCAGCAGCTCCTCCTGGCTCTTGAGCAGGCGCATGACGATCTGCTCGCCGTAGACCGTGACATAGAAGGACATGCGCAGGTCGATCTGCACGCCCATGTGGTTGAAGATGAGCCGGCCGTCCTGGTGCCGCCGCTTTTCGGCGATGTCGGCGCCGCACATGATCTTGAAGCGGCTGACCAGGGATGCGGCCACGCCGATGGGGTAATCACGGAAAAGGACCATGACCCCGTCGACGCGGAAGCGCACGCGCACGCGGTCCGACATGGGCTCGACGTGGATGTCGCTGGCTCCGCGCTTGAAGGCCGCCAGCACGATGGCGTTGGCGACTTCGACGACGTTGATGCGCCCCTGGTCCGAGGCCGCGCCCAGACGCAATTCCTCCTTGCGCTTGGCCAGTGTTTCGTCGAGTTGGCTGGCGCGGGTGATGCAGACGACGATATTCTTGCCGAAATAGTCGCGCGCCGCGTCCAGGCTGCGCGGGTCCAGAGGGTCCACAAAGGCGATACGGACGGATCCGTCCGTCTGCATGTCGTAGGGTACGAAGCGGTACTGCTCGTAATACTCCACCGGCCCGCGCCCTATCAGACCGTGATCGGGCTCCTTGGCCGTCAGTTCCAGAACCGGCAGCCCGAGCTGCAGGGACAGGATTTCCGTCAGCTTGTCGTCGGCCAGGAATTTGTGCTGGATGAGAATGTCGCCGAGCTTCTGCTGCCGCCCCTCCTGGGCCTGCAGGGCCAAGGCGCGGTCCAGCTCTTCGTCGGTGAGATAGCCGAGCCCGCCCAGCAGATCGCCGATGCGCAGCTCGCCCTGGTTGCGGCGGATGGTCTGGCGCATCTGCTCGTCCGTCACGTAGCCGAGCTCGAGCACCACTTCGGACAAAGGCTTGGCCATGTGAAGCCTGGAGGCCACGCGTCTCGCGTAGTCCGCCTGCTGCTCGCTCAGGTACCCTTCGCGGACAAGAAGCGAGACGATGGGGTTGAAAGCCTGTCCGTTGCCGTTATCCAGATTCATGTCCGTGGTCCGTCACATTGCCGGCGTTTCAGCGTAAAAGGTAGAAGCCAAGTTCCTTGTCGTATTCGCTTTTGGAGAACCGCACTCCGACGGCGTTCTCCCGGATGTTGCGCACCTCCCCCCGCCTCTGGATCAGATCATGGGGAGGACGGTCCAGACGGAACTGCAGTGTCAGGATATCCCCGACTTCGAGCACAGGAGGCTCGGCGCCGGTGCCCGATTCAATGGCAAAGGAAAGACCGCTCATGGACAGGTCGTTGACCCGGATCTCAAGAAGATCCTCGGTCCTGTGCACATGACACCAGCCGGCCAGGGAAACCGGCCGCCGGTAATATTCACGGAATTCGATGAGAACGGGAACGCTTACGCCGCAGCGGCACTTGATCTTGATGCGGCTGTCCTTCTCCCGGTAGCCGGATGCGTCGAAAGCCGTTTTGAAACCGCATTCCGGACACTGGAACACAGCCTTCCCCTGCTTGTCGGCATATACTTTGTCCATGGCCTCCCCTTGTTTCCGTCTTCTCAGTCAACCCGGCCGCCCGGTCTAAATGCGGCATACGGACATGCTACGGTCTGAACAGCAGCGTGTAAAGCGCCGGAAGCAATGCGCACCATCGAAAAAAACCCCGACCTTTTTCAGGTCAGGGTTTGCGGGTGAGCAGGTGCCGGATATCCTCCAGCTCGCGCCGGATGGCCTCCAACGGGACATGAACCGCCTCCGCGCCCTCCAGCTTCTGCCGTGCGCCCTTGATGGTCAGCTTCTCGACGTAGAGCAGATGGCGGATCTTCTCCAGCAGGCGGACATGCTCCTCGGTGTAGTACCGTTGGCCCTTGGTCGTGCGGGCGGCCTGGAGCTGGGGGAACTCCTCCTCCCAGAAGCGCAGCACATAGGGCTCGACGCCAAGCTGTCTGGCGACCTGGCCGATGCGCAGGCGTTTTTCCGCGGCGGGCGTTACGGGTCTGAGCACGTTCCCTCCTGGCCGCAGGGCCTGTCAGGAAAAGCGGACAGGCAGCTTTGCGACCAGATGCTGGCCGATGCGTTGGTTGATCTTCTCCACTTCCTTGTCCTTCAGCGTCCGCTCCGGGTGGCGAAAGACGAAACGATAGGACAGGTTGCGCTCCTCGGTCCCCTCGGGAGTGAAGATGTCCACGAGGTAGACGTCCTCGAGGAGAGGCTCGTTCATTGCCTTGACCGTATCAACTACAGCGCCGATTGCAAGGCCCGGCGCCGCGACGAGGGTCATGTCCCGACGCACGACCGGGAAGCGCGGGATGGCCTGGAACTTGGCGCCGTGGCGCAGGCCCATGAGCAGGTCGAGGTCCAGGTCCGCGTACCAGACCTCGCCTCTGGCCTGGTAGGCGTCGGCCAGGTCCTCACGTATGCGGCCGACCCGACCGACGGTCGTCTCACCCGCCCAAACCAGAACCTCCGGCGCCAGATAGGGGTGCTCGCCACCGCGCTCGAATGCGGCCGCGCCCACGCCAAGACTCATGAGCAGGTGCTCCACCAGCCCCTTCACGTCCTCATAACCCTGGCTTCCATCGGGATACGGGTAACGGGCCGGGAAGCGCCCTCCGTGCAGAAGGATGGCCAGGCGGTTGTTCTCGCGGGTCAGGGTGTCGCTGGTCGGGTCCTGGACGAACGTGTGGGCCACCTCGAAGATGCGGATGCGCGTGTTGTCCTGGCTCATGTTCTGGCGCAGGGAGCCCAGCAGCCCCGGGGCCAGTTCCGTGCGCAGGACGTTCATCTCCTCGCTCAGAGGGTTGAAGATGTGCACGCGCCCTTCGGCCGGCAGGCCGCAGCGGTCCAGGTCGGCGGTGCCGACGAAGCTGTAGTTGACGACCTCGGCCAGACCGATGCCGCGCCCCCACTCCTTGACCTGGTTCAGGAAGGCAAACGTCGGGTCGACCTTGTCCAGGTCCTGGAGGCTCTTCTTGACCGTGGGCAGCACGGCCTCGATGCGGTCCATGCCGTAGACGCGGGCCACCTCCTCGATGAGGTCCACCTCGCGCTCAAGGTCCAGGCGGAAGGACGGGGCCGTGACCTGCCACGGTTCGCCGTCGGCGATGACGCAGCCAAGGCTCGCCAGTGTTTCGCGGCAGAAGCCGGGGGCCATGTCCACGCCCAGGAGCTTCGTGGCCTTGGTCGGGGAGAAATTGATGACCCGCGCCGCATAGGGCCTGGGCTCGGCCTTGGCCACGCCCGGGGCCACGACGCCGCCCG